>NZ_JBMFVA010000001.1:0-299379 GCF_049966235.1 Vulcanisaeta sp. | reverse complement strand
AACATCAATAAAAACAGAACCGCTCTCATTAACAACCAAGCCAGGACCAATCACGGACCAATCAATAACGATTATGCTGCTGTTTGGTAGACTCGGTAATTGGGCAATCGTTATCGGCCTAATTAGCAATTGACTTATGCCCGCACTGACCAATTCCTGGGTGAGCGTTGTTGGCCCGATGACGTAGATCGGCACGTCTATGCTGGTCAGAGTTAGGTTATTACCCGTGATCATTATTATTCTCTGATTAATGGATCTCTCAGTGGTGCTTGGGATGGGGATTCTTGGTAATACCAGCATCACCGTTAATACGATTAAAAACGTTAATGAGGTGATAATCATTATCTTCGGGTTCTTCATCATGTTTGTCACCAGTAGCGTGGCATGTAGCGTGCTATTATGTAGTCTGGTGCTGTGTTTTTCATGAATATTGTTAGGTTGTTCATGCTTATAACCCTGGGTAGCCCCTGGGCAATGGCTATGTAGATTATGGGCTCCTCAGTTATGTACGTACCCTCTATGTAAAGCTGCATCGCGGTTGGTGTTGCGTTTGGGTAGTGGGGTATGAAGCCGATCCATTTATTACTAACCATTAACTGGATCTCCTCAGCCTCGGTGCTCACGTTGCATGATGGTAGTATGTAGGGTATTGAGGAGTATATGGCAACGGCTATCACGTCGCCTGGCGTCGCATTGATTGGCGGGAATTCGGCGCCAAAGCCTGTGTGTATTACTGACCAATTTGCCGCCCTTGCATACTGCCAGAAGGACACCGTCTTATTGCCAAGTGGGTATGTGGTGTTTACGATGGTGGCTATTGCCGTTGTTGGCGAGGCTATGCTTGTGGCTATTAATGTGCCGTTTAGGTAAACGCCCATGCCCATAACCATGCCCGGCTGTGACGGGCCTGGCAGTGAGTAGTTAATTACCGCGAGCGGCACATCAATGGGTATGCTCACGTAGTTTATGAGTACGTTCCCATGAACATGGTAGATAAGCACAATGAGGGAGTTACCTGGAATAACAACACCACCATTGCACGCCAAACTCCCATAATAAATGAATTGCGGAACGGGGAGCGGAGGTAAATGCCTCGAGGAATTACCACCCGCACTAACAACCCCCTCATGACCACGCTTAATAAAGGCAAACCCAATAAGCAAGGAAACAACCACCACTGCGGCAATAACTAAAACAACCAAAATTGACCACCTCATTTTTAGGCCCATAACCACCGGTTTTACCTAATTCACTGAACTTTTTTTACTTTGCCTGTTCATAAAAAGTGATTCGAGCAGAGTTGAAAAATCACTTACACCAAGCTTATTGATCCTGTTAATAGGGCTTTTGCCTGTCTCGTTAGTGTGTTGGTGATTGCTTCTATGGCTTTTTTGAAGTTTGTCAGCGAGCCTTTTGGTTCTATACCTATCCAAATTATTTATCGGGTAGTTACTATGTAGATGCGTTCCAAAGTGCTGTATACTTCGTACTACAGTATAGCCATGTTATATCAAGCAGAAAGCACATGCCCCCAGTTAGTAATTGCATTACGCTATTTCTAATCCTTTAACTTCCATCTTAAACTCGTGGGTTTTACGTGGAGTTACCCAATGATTAAGCTAATTAAGAGGCCAGGCAGTCATCTAAGCTAAGGATCAATCCCTCACGCATTATTGCTCCTCTTAATGCTTCTAACGAGTAATTCTCCACGCCTTGAGAGCCTGTAATAAACGTGGTGCTTACGAACCTCATTACTGAGCTTAAAACGCGCAACACTCCTCTTCAACGTCTTACCTCCCCTGACCCTCTCAATAAGGCCCATAGCCTCAAGCCTATCCAGTATCTGCAGAACCTCCTCGAGCGGGATGCCCGTGTTTATGGCTATTGACTTACCGTAATCCACATTGGCCCTCTTCAGGTGCATGAGTACGGCAATGTCCTTATTCGTGAGTCCATCCATAGGGTATGGATTAATATCATAGGGTACATTAATTAAAATTGACTCTGTCAAAATTTGGAGTAACTAAGTGAAACTGTTAGTATTTAAAGCAAGGAATGTAATTTAACATAATATTTAACGGGTACTTTTGGCTTTTAAAATCGAAGTAAACCGTCATGCGCCGCTTGACTTATAATGAGATTTTTTAGGGTCGTGGCTAAGAAGATCGTTATTAGGCTAAACCATTTCAATAAGTATGTACTCAGGGATGTTAGCTTGACGGAGCAGAACGTGCTTGAGATGTATAGGTTATTGGCCATTGCATTTAATTTCAAGAGATAATTAGGCAACTCTCTCATGTTCTTTAGTGTTCCTTTCAGGGTCTATCATAGGTTAGGTAAGTAGGGTTGATGCATATGATTGACTCATTCATTAATAACAAACTGGTGGTTGGGAGAAATGTATTACCAATAATGGAGTAATGTTTATAGGTAGGAATTTATAATGTAGTAACGTGAGTAATTGGGTTACAGTATCAACTAAGGTCAGGAGAGAGGTTCTTGAGAAGGCTAGGAGGTATGGTATTAACGTTTCTGAGGTTTTACGTAAAGCTCTCGAGGAGGAAGTAATGCGTAGGGAAAATGAGGAACTAATTGAATTACTTAAGGAGGCTTCCAAGGAGCTTAGGAAAATTAGCGAGATTTATGGCGATGACTTCGTCGTAAGAAGCATACGCACGGACCGTGACTCAAGATGAACCTAGTGTTTGATGCAAGCGCCATTATAAGGTTGGTAGAGCTTAAACCAGATAAGGCAGTTAATGCCTTAAGGAATCAATACACCGTCGACTTAGCATATTATGAGATTGGTAATTATCTATGGAAAATTAGTAAGTTAACCACTGTGAATATTGAACTGTTGCTTAAAGTATTTAATAATGTCATTGGATTTATGAATGTCATACCAATAGGCCTAAACGGCGATATCATTAACCTAGCCAGAAGGATGAACATAACCTATTATGATGCATCCTATGTTTATCTAACGATGAAACTCAATGCAAAGCTGGTGACCGAGGATAGGGAGTTAATAGCCAAGTTCCCCAATATTGCGATAAGTGTTGGAGAATTGCAAATATAGTCGTTAATCACGGCAATCATCATTAAAGAACCACTAAAACAATCGCTATTACTATTACTAACGCACCAAGGAACTTAACAACACTAAATTTCTCCCTACCCATGGCACTCGACATAAGCTGGGTTATTAATGGCATCGTGCCTGTCAGTATCACGGTAAGCCCAAGACCTACCAAATCCATTGAGAAGGCGAATAGGGCAACGCCAAGGCCCAGGTCAAGCACAGCGACAATTGGTAAGTAACTACGCACAGTCCTCTTAATGGCATTAATCACGTCATTTCCCATGAAATAATTGACCAGAAACAGCACAATACCTGCCGCTACAACTCGCGTGAAAGCTATCGAGACCGGATTAAGCTCAGCAATATCGGCAACCTTAATCATTGTTTGGCCAACCGCCCAGGCAATGGCTGCGCCAAGACCGAGGAACAAGCCCTTAATCTCCCTCCTCGAACCACCACTACGCGATAACAAGTAGACACCAGGTATGAGTAGTATACTCGCCAGCAACTTAGGCATCGTCAGTGGTTCACCTAGGAATACCGCAAACAACACGGTCAGGGGTATGTATGTGTAAGAAACGGGAGCTGCGATCGAAACCCCTGAATAATTTATTGAGAATAGATATAACGAATCACCAATAACGAGCGACAATAAACCGCTCAGGGAGCCCCATACGGCTCCATAATTGAGACCAAGCACGATTGCAGGAATTAATAGTATTACTGAGGCGTAGAACATCCTGAGGAAGTTCACGGTTAATGGGTTCATACTCCTCATGAAGTCGCCATACATTATTGATGCCCAAGCCCAGATAATGGCCGTTGATAGGGCAGGTAAATCCTCAACAATCATAAGCGTGAATAAATGTAACTTACTCGTTTTAAAGAGTATTCCCTTAGGGTTAGTCAGGGCCGAAGACGACCCCAATATCCTTATCCGGCGGCCTAAATGAGGGTACGTGCTTAGCCAGTTCACTCCTGATGGCATCAATACCGACCTTAGTTACGAAATCCCTAACCCCACGAACACCTGATCCCCTATACATATCCAGCAATGCCTGCACCACAAGCTCTGCATCCTTAGGATCAACAGTACCGATGACGAAGCCCAATGCGGTGGGTGTACCACCTATGGTTAATAATATCCTTGTTTTAGAGCCAAAGGGTTCCAGTCCTATGTCTGCAATCCACGACATTCCACAGTCATGAGTACAACCACTTACACCAACCCTAATTGGTTCATTAAGCCTACTAAGATGTATGTGTATTTTACGTCCAAGGCTTGTCGTATCTATAAGCCCCGGTGGACATAACTCATTCCCTAGGCATGCAACGGTTATTGGACCCTCGGGATAAATAGGCCCAGGGCTTTTAATCTCGTAGTTACTCAATTCCTCGATCTTATCAACACCTTCACGTATTGGTATGTAAACGCTTTGATTATTAAATAGTAATACGTAGCTAAAACCATATTTATCAGCCACATCGGCCAATTTAATTAATTCGTTAGCCGTAACCCAACCAGTTGGGTATGGAACCTTAATAATCCTCGACTTAATAAACCTGGGACTCAAGTCGGGTGGTTTTGGTAGTTTCGGCTTAACCTCCCTGGCTATTGCCAAGACCTCCTCCTTGACCTTATCAAGTCCACGTAGCTTAACTACCCATTTAAACCCTCTACGTTCATTAGACCTCCTGAATACCTCCGCAACACCAACGCAGATTGGCAGTACGTCCTCAGCATCAACGTCAGTAAAAGCCAGCTTGGCACTGAAGGCATGCTCACCAATACCACCACCCAGGTAAATATCGAACTTACCATTGGACTTAGCCACAATACCAATATCCTGAGCCACAGGTACCGCACATGCTCTCTCACACGCCGATATTGATATCTTAATCCTGTGCGGAAGCAATGGATGCTCATACTCACTTTTATACCTAAAGTAATCACCTATGAATATCGATAACACCTCGGCATTAATATGCGCATATGGGCAGAACTGCGACGTGCATGGTATTGGATTCCTAACAGAGTTACCGCAGGAATCCCTAGGGTCGAGACCAACCTCCTTAAGCTTAGTCACAACCTCATCAAAGAGCCTAAAGTCGACCTTGAAAATCTCAATATCACCCCTCGTTCCAAGCATCGCCCTACCATCACTATACACCTTGCTGACCTCAGCAATAACCCTTAATTGGTTTGAAAACCACTTACTTGGGTCACGACCAATACCCTGCCTAATCCTTATCGAAACCCAGGGATTATCACCACGGTTCTTATAAATACCCTCATGCCTCCTCGGATAAACCACCTTATAAATATCGGAATACTTAAACGAAGACACACTAATTCGACGGTCAGTAACTATTTAAGTCTTCAATATTGAACATGTTACAACAAAAACACGAACCACTGCACCAAGGTTAGTGCTCACTCCACCAAATTCACAATAATAATTCAAGCCTAAGAATGTCTAAAAATCTCTTTCACGCAGTAGTTTATCTATTATGTCTAGTAATTGAATTATATCAATTTTTGCTGATTCGTCGTCCCAGTATTGGCTTAGTATCCCTTGGGTGTCAGGCCCATTGTATTGGTACTGGTGAAGTAGTATGGCGAGGTTTATGTACACGTTAATATTGCCACCTATGATCTGCGACACACGCTTTAAGGCATTGCTTAGCATTAAGGCTATTATCCAATCAACCTTCTCAACAATCCTATTACCCCTCAACCTAACCACGCCCTTAAATACACCCCTCAACCTATCCCTGTTCTCCGCCGTGAACGCCGCCACAAGGGTCTTCCAGGCCTAGTACGCCCTTCCCGCGGCATTCCTGATAAGCCCCCAGGCTTCAGCTTCGTCACCCACGCCTTTGGAGAAACCGTCAACGTGATCATAGGACCAATGGCATGTTTCGTACCATTCAACTTCCCACCATGGCCCAACATAGTGCCTTACAGAAATGAGACATTCTGCATACCACTATACATAATGATCAACACAACAAACCCGATGGTCACGTCGATGATCACCCCCGCAATTAATTAACGCCCTGAGCAAGTACCTAAATAACCTGCTGAGCAATGTAAAATTCTACCTAGGCGTCGTCTCCTCAGTCGTAAATTACACAGATGAGGGCAAACTCGTCCTCTACGACTACGGCGTTGAAACCTCCTGGATCGCCAATGGAACTCACATGGTCTCAGACAGGGTTTATTACTACTATGACTTCGAAGTCCTCGCACCGAACGGGACCAGGATAGGCGTAATACACGTGTGCGTCTACACAGCCAATGGCGAGGCAACAATGCACATAGAATTAATGCCAAGAAACGAGGTAAACGAGATCAACAACATAAGATCTGGCCCGATATACGGCGTAAATATAACAATCAGTATTTGGCCGACTGAATAATTATGCTGACCCAATATTCATCCTAAACAATTCAATCACGCTAGACACGGCATTAGATAAACTCATGGCATCAAATAGTACTAAATGATCATTAATAGATTTGCACATGGTAAACCTTCACCTCAATTAGTCATAATCGCCGCACGCACTAGTAGCCGCACAATGAGGCCTTGAGTGACCCTTGATAATTACCTCACGCCTAAGCAGCTCCCTAAGTAATGCCTCAACCCTACGGACATCACCACTATCGAGCCTAACAACAATCCTCCTATCACCCAATTGCTCAACACTACCTGAATAACCAAGGTACTTCAGGAACTCATTAACATCTCTAGCATCAACATTAGGTAACTTACTTAAATCACCACACGGACCCCACCTACAGGCCCAACAACCAAGGCCAGCAGCCTCGATATTAGCCCCACAAGCCGCCTCGTAAACCCTAAACCCCATTTCACGGGCCTTCCCGGCTATCCAATCCTTAAGATCCCTAGCCCTTATCGGAACCTGCTCTCTACCCAACCTACCCGTTGGCAGCCTATCATCGAGATTAATGTCGATGCTCCTAAGCCTGATGTATATATTTTTAGTGATCCTTAAAGTACCTAGTACCACAGTCTTAACACCAACCTCCCTCGCTAACTCAAGGATTTCCTTAGCGTCCCTATCAGTAATCCCAGGTATTATAGGCCTCATAAATAGGCCCACGTTAATACCAGCCTTGACGAGCCTACCCATAAATTCAAGCCTATCCATCGGATCGGGAGCCAATGGCTCTATCTTCCTGCAATCCCTTATGCACACCACAGTCTCGAGGAAGCTGATGTGCGGTGCGTACCCCTTAATCTTAATTATATACTCATCATTAAGTACGGACTTGCTACTAACCTGCAGTGGATTACCGAGTGAACCGAGAACCTCGATATACTCGAGAGCCCTATCCCTAGTCTCGGGTAGGAAAGGCTCGGTTACCGAACCCATGGCAAACATTGTACCGCCAGGTCCAAGAACCACGTACGGATTAAGCGTCAATACATAGAGCAGCTCTTTGCCACTTAGTGGGTATGGCTGTGCTTTATGTGGAAATCCCATGTCGTAGATGTAACAGTAGGTACATGAGTATGTGCATCCAATTCCTGTGTGTATCGTCATGCCACACGGCCTCGGATACCTCCTCGCATGCGGATCCTTCCTAGCTCTCTCGATTGATTCAGGGCTTAATTCGTTCTCTAGTTTATTCCTTAGCTTTTCCTTAAATTCCAGGTACCTAATTAGGTCCATTTACGGCGGTATTAATCATAGCCCGTATTAAATCCCTTACAGGTGCTCGGCAGCGAGTCTGTATACTGGGTCGGAAATCCTGTAGTAATCATCTACCTTCTCAATAATGCCCAGGTTCACTAGGTTGCTTAGTAATTCAGAGATTGTTGCGGCATTTACTTCCCTACCCTCGTAATCCTCGAGCCTACGCTTAATCAACCTCCACGGCATCGCCTCCCTAGCCAGTGCCCTTAGTATTACCGAGTACCTACTACTCCTGAGTGAGGTTACTAAGTTCCGTAACTCACCTAACGCCAGTTGGACAGCATCCCTCAATATCCCGTCAAAGTCCGCAGAGCCCCTCATTGCGTATGTGTAGCCGAAATACGTTAACCAGCCGATAATCCCATCAAATGTTTCCACAGCCCTCTCTAAGGCATCCTTAGGACAGTTGATGCCTAATTGGTTGAAACCGCGTTCGAGGAAGTCCATCGATTCGTCCGGGCTTAACCTCCTCGTCTTAACCTCCATGTAGGCCCTACCAAAAAGTGGTGCCTTAGGGTCGTGAAGCCCGAGAAAGCTATAAAGAAGGCCGACCTGCGAACCTGATAGGACGAGCCTTATATTCGCTAGGTTGTCAAAGACGTAGGCGAACAGCCTATCGAACCTAAGCCAATTAACCTTCCTCAACTCCTGCGCCTCGTCAACCGCAATTACCACGAGCTCACCAACATCATTTAGCCTAGTGAGCAGATCGGTAATACTAACTCGCGGCTTACCTCTAAATTTGACGGCTATTTCAGGCGGGTTAAGGGATATCCTTAAACCCTCAATACCCTTAAGAGCATTGATGATCTTATCCATAATTGAGGATTTCCTACGTAGAAGATCGTTAAGGGCATTCACGAATAGGTCAAGCACGTCACGATAGCTCGTATACACACTAAACCTAACATCAAGGTATATATAGTCAATACCAGCCTCGTTAAGCGCAACCCTCATCAACGAGGTCTTACCGGTCCTCCTAAGGCCCGTGACCAGCGTTAATCTTGAACTTCCCAGGAATTTTATGAGCATCTCCAATTCATGATTAAAATCATAGAGATCCTCCTTTCTACTTTTAGGCTCAATACTAAAAAGCATTTAGGGAACCCCAAATAATTTGGAGTACCCCTAATAAATTTATTCTTCAGGCAGTTCCCTAAGAGATCAGACTAATGAAAAATGGCTGCATTATGTTAGGATAATAAGGTAATAAATAGTCGTGAATTATAGTACTAAAAATACCGGGAAGATGCGTATGCCGTCTTCCTAAGTTACCTTCTCGTAGTTTTTAGCTTGAGCCTATGCTTTACTACCCTTAAGAATGCTTGATCCTACCTATGTTCCTTGATTGAGGATATTAATAGCCATAGGAAGAACAGGGCAGTTATTAGGAATAGGGCCATACCGGCCACGTCCCTATGGAGTGATAGGGTTATCGGTCTAATAAGCCTTATGAATGCCATAAACCCTATCGTCACTATTAAACCAACTATTGCGGTTACCGCATCATTATTTAGCTTAATGCCCAACCTACGTAACCCTAACCTATACGTATCTAGCGTTTCCAGGACCACGATCAAATGACCATCACGGACAGCTTTAATTCCTTCCTCACAGCCTAAGAACGCTTAACGGCCAATGCATGCCGGTACTACTATTAATACGCCACCCCCTCTTCCCAGCAATATCCCACTTCTGTCAATGTACTTAATAACGTACTCATTATCAACAACTCATTCCTTGACCAACATGGCCATTGAATCAACACTTACTAACCTCCATGGCAGGAAACCATTACCCACAATTTAAGTATGGTTATATATTCGCCATCCCTTAATGAATTAATGAATTTTCCTTTTAAATTCAATTCATTTTAACAATAGTACCAAAAATCTTTCAGCTTACAATTAAATAACAATGAAGTTGAAATCAATAGAACAACAGTAAGATGTGGCCGCTCCGGAGGAGCGAATGAATGTTAAAAAGCTGGTTAAAAGGTGATTTGAGGCCCGTGGGTCTTGGGCGGGGTCTTGACAGCCTAATCTCGCCATTGCCTTGGCTATTGCCTTTGCCCTATTTTCCCTGCCTCTGCTCAATGTTTCCTCGAGCATCCTCCTTATTATTTCGCATGCCTTGTTTGTGAGCTCTGGATACTTCATAATTGCATTCACGTCCATATATACTACGTACCTCTTACCCCGCCTGCTTAGCTTGACTTCCTTATAACCCGTGTTTTTAAGCGATTCCCAAACCCTCACGGCATCCTCATAATCCATACGCTGAACTCTAAGCTCCACTCCGCCATTATGATATATGCATACATTCATCTTTATGCCGGCGACCTCAATTGATGACCTACCTAAGGGCTTTGTCTCCATGCTCGTTAATTCAATCAATCGCCTAAGCTTCTCGGAATCCGGCAATTGAGCCAAGTCCTCAACCAAAGCCTTGATTATTGGGTCGCTGAGCATTTTCTTGGCAAGGTTGGCAGCTTTAGAGGACTTAACCACGTACTCAACCGCATGCTTCTTATTCTTCTCTCTAAACCCAAGGCTCATCAACCTCTCAATTATGTTACTCCACGTTTTACGTTTTGAATCACCCATGGTAAGTCCGATTGAGACATATTCAATGTCTATGTAGCCGTCGCCGAGTACTGCGAATAGTAGGAATACCGGGAATTCATCATTACTGAGCCAGCCAGTCTCCTCGGCAATCTTGGCCTTATTCCCAAACTTACCCCTATAATTCATGGCCCTTAATATCCATATGATGCTTACATTGTCGTTATTAATACTTATGCCGTTTATGTATATGTGGGTCTTTCCCGGAAACACCAATGCAAAGGCTACAGACTGCCAGAGTTGGTTGGTGCCCATTGTTGGGTAGCCCCTCATATCAATTGCCCCATCTGTCATCAGCAAGCCGTACTGCGATGCCCTTAATTTTTCATCGCTGAGCGGCTTAGGCACAACAACGTTAACGCCCTCTAAACCGGTGAGCGATATGTTTATTGTTATAGTTCCTGACTTAGCAACCCTCGCCACATTAATCGCCAAGTTCTCCGTGTATAGGTGTGCCATGAACGACTTGTTCCTGTTAAATGGATCCCCGCTTATGATTATCCTTGCTTCCCCTTTCCTTAGTTTTTCAATCAACTCCTCTAGCTCCGGCTTGTAGGTCCTGAGCCACCCCTCCCTGGCTTGGCTCAATAGCCCCAGCATTTTCCTGCCGACCTCATGCTCGGCGTTCCTAAGCATTGCAATTGCATCATCACCGTTACCTACGGCAATGCCACTCAACCAATTGCTTAAGGCATTCACTGCATAATCAAACGGAGTTACTGAATCACTCAACAGCACGCCCCTATGCCTCTCGACCCTACTCATGAATTCATTGATTAACCTCATGGTTTCCTCAATGACCCTCGGGTCTTTGACTTCATCACCACAAACAAGCCTCCCACCACGCCCAACACCCCAGCATATCCTCGGCTTATCAACCTGAGCAGAAGACATTTGGCAAACAAACGCATGGATTCTTTAAAAAACATTCTAAGTATAATGGAGAGAATAAGTAGAGAGTTCAGCGAAAGTTTTGGTTCACCCACCAGTTATAGTTAAGGCATGGAGTGCAAGGGAGACTACTATATCGAAATAATGGATAAGGAGGTCAAGGCCATAAGGCAGGTAAGGGCACTGAGCAGTAACTTGACTGAACCAAGGTATAGGGTCACGTACGTAATAACGAGTAATGAGCCAAGGGCGGTGAGGGTTAGGTATGTGTGCGGTGGTGAGGCTGGCGAGGCTGAGGTGGTGTTGAGTAAGGTGATGAGGTTCGTAATTGAGTTGTTGAGGGATTGAATATATTGGTACAGATTATTTTATGTTTTCGTAAACTTTGAGAAGAAGCTCAGTAAAACTACACAACCTTACTCAACTCACTCTAATTTAACCATGATGCGATGTCCACATGTCTTTCCTGGAATTCTTTATAAATCATTAACCTGGACTATTCTTGATGATCGCGTTAATTACTGGTGTTAGTTCGTCACCGGGTTATAAGACTGCCATTAGCCTAGTCAATAGGTATGAGGTTGTTGGTACTTACAATGAGCATTCAATTAATATACCTGGTGTTACTACGGTTAAGGCAGACCTAACGAGGGATTCTGTGAGGGTAATTAATGATTATAGGCCTGATGTGGTTATTCACATGGCTGCAATAGGCAATGTTGATCAGTGTGAGGAACAATTGGAACTTTGCTACAGGGTTAATGTGGCGGCAAGTAGAGAATTACTCACGGCTGCCTATAGGGTTGGCGCCGCCATTTATTACCTATCCACGGACTACGTATTCGACGGTGAGAAGGGCATGTACACGGAGGATGATGCGCCAAGGCCCGTTAATTACTACGGATTAACGAAGCTCCTCGCGGAGGAAATCACGAGAGCCCTAGGCGGCTCCATAGTCAGGGTTGCCTGGATCTACGGCACTGGGCCTGGAAGGCCGAACTTCGGCAAGACCGTAGTTGAGAAGTTAATGAGAGGTGAGGCGGTCACTGCAATAACTGATCAATGGTCATCACCCACATTGAATACAATAATTGGTGAGGCCTTCGCAAAGCTGCTTGATATTAAATTCAATGGTGTGATACACGTGGTTGGGCCAAGACTGAGCAGGTACGAATTTGCAAGAGCCATAGCTAGGTACTTTGGGTTTAGTGAGGAATTGATAAAGCCAATAAGGCTCATTGACGTAAATTACAGGGCTAGAAGACCCAGAGACAGTAGCCTAAACAACAGGAAAGCGGTTGAGTTGTTAAGAATACCACTTAACGACATAAACTACGCATTATCAATATTCAAGAAGGAACTGGAGTCTGAAAAAGCTATAGTGAAGCCGTGATCCATGAAGAAAAGCTTTAAATCGCAGTTAATGGCTTACTGACCCGCCGGGGTGGCCGAGCCAGGTCCAAGGCGCAGGTCCGCGGATTCCGCGGTGCGAAACTTGAGATCCTGTCCCCGCAAGGGGGCCCGGGTTCAAATCCCGGCCCCGGCACCAAGGCATTTTTAGTAGTAATCATTAGTAATTTGTCGCTGGTTGGTGAGTTACGTGATAGCCACGTGGGCATTACGTGGTGGTTACACGGTTGGTTTCACGGAGAGTTTTTATGCAGGAAACTGGTTGGTGCTTCGTGATTGGTATGGGTAAGACTTGGATTTGGGTTGCAGTTGGTGTTGCGATTGGTTTAGTGGTTAGTTTGGGCTTGGCTTATGTGGTGATGCCTTATTACTACTATAATTATTACTATGGTAATTATCCCAGTGCTTCATCCATTGGTCCTGGTGTGGGTAGTTACTATGGTGGTTATGCCTATGGTTCATACTCAATAAGCCAGGTCATTAAGGAGGTTATGGAAGTACCGAGTTATGCTCACGTTTACCCCAGTAACAACACCATAGTATTTACCAGTAAGGACATAAACCTATTGGTTGTGGCTATGATGGGTGATGATGCGGAGAAAATGTTTAATGCAACATCTCCACCCTACGTGCATGGTGATGTCTTCGTTATTTACGGACTAATAAACCCAACACTAGTTATACCTGCTGGTGCTGTTGTTCATGTCACTTTTATAAATCTTGATGATGATATGTACCACAATTTCGTAGTAACCAGGGTACCACCGCCATACCCATACTACGTGATGCACTATATAGGCATGAGTGGTGGTATGGGTCCGCAGATGATGCTTTATATGGAGTGGTTGCCGCCGGCCAATTACAATGCTGGTTATGCCTATGGTTATGAATATGCATTCACCATCACTGAACCAGGCACGTACTGGTACCTATGCACATATCCAGGCCATGCTGAGGAGGGCATGTATGGTGAAATAATCATAATGGGTAATAGCGTGAGCACTACTGCACCGGCACCTACATACCCAGTTACTCAATATCCAGGTTCGTATTACGGACCTAGTTGGATGGGTGGTATGATGGGGTGGTGGTAATGCCCTGTCCATGCATGTGGGGTTGGGGTTTTGGTCCGTGGTTCAGCTTTGGATGGTTTGGCTGGATAATTGGCGCCATAATAGCTCTCTTGTTCCTGATACTCATAGTACTTGTGATAGTTTGGGTTGTTAGAAGCTTAATGAGGATCTCGGGTGATTATCATCAGCACCAGGGCATGAGCATGGTTCGTGCAATAGCTAATCAATAAGACTTTACCTAGTTGGTTTTATTAAAATCTTTCAATCTTACTATATTTCTACCCTTAACCTTAACAACCTCGAGCAAGCCCTTCTCCTCAAGCCTATGAACGATCCTCCATGCCTGAACCTTTGATAGCCCTAAATCTCTCATTATTTGGTATTGAAAGATCTCACCGCCTGACTTAATCACGTACTCAAGGACCTCACGCTCAGCCTTAGGCAGTAATTTTAGAACTCTACCATAGTAATCATCAGAATTGCCGGCCATGGAACCACTTTCCACAGCATCTCTCTGCCCTATCTCATAACTTAATCCCTGGGAAAACCCATCGGGTTTTATTAGTATGATTGGCGTTATTATCATCATCACACCCACCGTTAATAATGCCACAGGTAGGAATAACGGGTAGTACATCATCATTCCACACATCATACCCATGCAGTGGTAATAGGCCATATAATTAACCATGATAATTGCGCCATAAAGCAGGTACGCGCTTACCCCCAATATTATAATACCTATTATAATCAATACATTACGCAATAAACTACGTTCATTACTCATTATTAATCATTTAACGTCGTTATTTAATAAATCCTTCTAGGCAATTCACTCCTCAATGACTGTGTTTCTTAGAGCACCTACTTTCTCTATTTCCGCCTCAACAATATCACCATTCTTTAGGAATTTCCCCTTCGGGAAGCCCACGCCTGATGGTGTTCCCGTGCTTATGTAATCGCCAGGCTTTAGCGTTACTCCCTGGGATGCCCAATGGATCAACTCGGGTATCTTGAATATTAGGTTCCTCGTATTATCGTCCTGCTCCACATTGCCGTTAACCCTAAGCGTAAGCCTAAGGTTGTGTGGGTCTGGTATCTCGTCCTTAGTCACGATATATGGACCCACCGGTGTTGATGAGTCCATGCTCTTACCGTATATCCAGTCCATCCCGTAGGGTTCCTTACTTGGGAATTGCCAGTCACGCATTGACACATCATTAAGGATTAGGTAGCCGAAGACATAGTCAAATGCCTTATTAGTGTCTATGTACTTACCTCTCCTGCCAATGATAAGGGCTAGCTCGGCCTCCCAATCAACTTGTTTCGAGACTCTCGGCTTGAGTATTGGTTGATTATGACCAACGAGTGCGTTGGGGAATTTTGGAAAGAAGTACGGTCTATCGAGGGGTTTAGCGCTGCTTTCTTCACCATGAGCCCTGTAATTAACAGCAACGCACAGAATCTTCTCAGGGTTAATCACCGGCGGTAACCAGGTAATTGTATTAGGATCTCTGAATAGGTCCGTATCTCCACTCCTTAACGACTTATCCAATAAGTCCTTGATAATGTTTAGGGCAGGTTCACCCCCACTTATTAATGCCTTCATGTCATAGAGAAAGCTCGGCGCTTCGGCTGCTTCATAAATACTCACGTAGGCACTTGGGAGATCCAAAATACCCTTGTCTGTATATACGCCAACCCTGACAGTGCCATTCCACAGGAAGGAAAGGAGCTTCACGATTATTGCGTACTTAATCAATAATTTAAATATCACTATTAACTAGTTTTATTTTTCTCTCCACCCGCCTTTTAGCAAGTATTCCTCAATTGCCATTGCTGCATCAATGCCGTTCTTCAGTGCCTTACCTATTAGGCTTGGTCCTGTGGCTACGTCGCCGGCTGCGAATACACCCTTCCTCGTTGTTCTATGCTTCTGGTCAATATCTATTGTATTATGTGGTGTTACCTTAATGCCGCAGCAACCATCCTTAAATGGTGGTGTTGGTACTTCACCAACGGCGGCTATTACTGTGTCCATGTCCATGGTGTACTCACTACCTGGTATTGGTTCTGGTGCCGGTCTACCGCTCCTATCAGGTTTACCAAGTCTCATCTTGATTAGCTTAACAGCTTCAACGCGTTCCTTACCCAGTACCTCCATTATGCCAACGAGTTCCACGAAATTTATCCCCCTCTTTATCAACCCCTGGATCTCCGCCTTGCCGGCTGGTGCTTCATTTATTGTCCTTCTATAGAGCACATAAACCTCCTTAGCACCCTGTCTCTGAGCCTCTATTGCTGCGTCAACAGCCGTTAAGCCAGCACCAATAACAGCTACTTTATCACCAGTTGGGTAAATCACGGACTTGGGTAAGTAACCCAATTCACTCGTGTATATTCTGTAAAGGTAATCAAGGGCTAGGTAAACACCCTTTAGGTTCTCACCAGGTACTCCAAGGTTTCTTGATCTCCATGTCCCAGTAGCTATCAATACTGCATTATAATTATTAATAAGCTGCTCAAAGTGAACCTTATTCTCTGCGAACTCATCTCCATCAGCATGCTCCTCCTCATCAGCAACAATCTTAGTCCTCAATATGAAGTTAACGCCTAACTCAATCAACTCCTTAACACCAGCCCTCACATTCTTCTTGGGAACCCTGTACTCGGGTATTCCAAATATCATTAATCCACCAGGCTCTGGCAACTTATCATAAACATCAACCTGAAAACCCTTACATATTAAGTAACCAGCAGCGCCAAGACCCGCTGGACCAGCGCCAATTATGGCAATCCTCTCACTACGCCTCTCGATCTTCTGCCCTGGAGAACACTTAAGTGCGAACTTCACGAAAGCTTGAAGGAGACCCTTTATATAAGCCTTTCCTAATGCTTAATTCAACCGTAATTTTACTATAAATCGATTTAAAATATATAGTAATTATGAAAATATTATGATAATTAATATGAAGATCTTTTTCAATATTATCATTATAAAAGAATAATCTATAAATATATAGTATATGATAATAGATCTATAGTTACATATTAGTCATGAAGGACCTATTTATCATCCCGTAGATAAACGACAGGGCTATTCTTAGGAACCTTAAGCAATCTAATCATCGGTCCGCACTTAGCCCTAAGCAGGAATAAGACCCTCAGTTTCAGTTCACTCTCTAGGTAAGCCTCGAAATTACCAACACCCTTAGAAATAATTAAATCATGAGTGCCTAAGTCATGCCATAAACCCCTATTGTAAAATACTGGGTATCTATTACCCGTGGATACAACCCTCACCCTATCCCCTAATACCTTACTCACGTAATCCGCGGTTACATCAACCTCGTAGGGCAGTCCCCTGGCATAAACCGTAACCCTAACACCCATATCCAATAACCTTCTAATCAATAGTGCATCTACCTGAAATTCCCCAGAATTATCAACAACATAACCAACATCCCTTAAGTCACTTAATAAATTCCTTAGTTCATCCTTAGAGGTGTTTATCAATACGGCTTCCTCGAGAATTTTATTTACAAAATTATCAATATCAAATTGGTAATCCCTCATTGGTACATCAACAGAATTTGCAGCGGCAGCAACCTCAAGGTACCTTACTATATCATTACCAATATCATTAATTATCCTAGGGAGTATTAGCGATGCCGTATCCTCAAGCTCCTTTTTCTCATCAGCGTGTGGATCATCATTATTCAGAATTCTCGTTATTAACTCGAAGGATTCTATAAAGAGCGGTGTTCTACCCCTTGGTATTAGTCTTGATGTGTGTACCGTTATGTGTGTGTACATATTTACATCATTAACTCCATATTTCTTTGCTTCCTGTATCCTAGATTCCAGGGCGCAAAGTATGCATTCGGGAGCTTCTATATATAGCATCGAGATCTAGTAAGTAGTGGATTAATAAATATTTGTTTAGTAATTATTTTATATTCTTAGTCGATGACACGCCTAATGACCTAGGGACACAGTTTTTAATTCCAGATCCATGCTAATTAAGGCTGGGGTATGAACATTAATGAGTTATTGAGGGAGTTAAGGGAGGATAGGATTCATGGGGCGTCTTGGTACTTCCTTAAGGGTATTGATGCCGTTAGGATCGCATTAGAGAATGGGCTTAGTACTAATGACATTAGGGTATTACTTGATGAGTTAAGGAGCGTTAGGCCTGGCATGGCTTCTATACTGAATCTTGCTGATATTATTGAACATGCACTAAACGCTGGTTTAGATCTCGGTATTGTCATTAGTAAATTAAGGAGTTGGTATGACTCTGCCCTTGAACGCTTAGAAAAACATCTGGATAAGTTTCCTGTTATGTGTGGATCAAGGGCCATAACTATTAGTTATAGCTCTGCAGTTAGGAAAGCCCTTTCTAGATGGGGTAAGTGCTTTGAGACTCTGTACGTAATGGAGTCTAAACCTGGTGATGAGGTTTCCCAAGCTATTAAGGATTACTCAAGTCATGTAAGTAATGTAATACCAATACCTGACTCCGCAATTGCATATTTTATGAGGAATGCTAATTACGTTATTTCAGGGGCAGATGGACTATACAGTGATGGTTACTTCCTTAATAAGATTGGTACGGAAACCCTATTTATCATTGCGCATAGGTTTGATGTGAATACGGTAGTTATTTCCGAGTCGTATAAAGCCGCTACTGGCGGCATTGGCGATGTGTACACGGTAGATGTTAATATTGCTGGCTTTAGCATAAGTATTCCATTGTTTGATAAGGTGTCTCTTGATTTAATTGATTACTTAGTAACGGATTATAGTATTATCAAGAAACCGAAGACTGAGGATATCGAGAACTTGAGAGAACTCTTTATTAATAATGTTCTTAATCCAAGTGAGTGAGATGCGGATTTTTCAATGCCTGAGGTGTGATGATTGTTGTTATTTTGATAATGAGGAGAGAGGACCCATATTATTTGAAGATGAATTAGTTAGAATAAAGGCCTTGGCTGGGGCTAGGGGCTTCGATATTAAGTATCGTGAGTTATTAATTAATGGTGTAAAGGTATATAGGTGGTTAATAAGGGGTTATTGCCCGTTCTATGATAGGGAGAATAAGGCATGTACGATACATCTGATGAAACCTCTTGCCTGTAAGATGTATCCATTACTGTATAATCCAAGTACAGGTGAGGTATTAATATCGAAGGAGTGCAGGTGGGTTGGTGATGCGATGAATTCTGATGAAAGTATTGGGCTTGATAGCTTTCCTGAGGAAACAAAGGCACTTGAGGAGGCATTATCAAGATTATATAAGATTAAGGTTAGGATCCATGGGCAGTAAATGTTTATATTAGCTTAGGTCTTGCTTTTCATTAAATGAGTGATTTACCTGCAATTGAAGGTGGAAAACCAACCAGGCTCACACCTCTTCGTTTTAAACCCTGGATAACGGATGAGGATATTAATCTTGTTATTGATGTACTTAGGTCAGGTCAATTATCCGCTATAGGTGGTAAATGGAACACATTGCTTGAGCAGGAATTGACTAAGTACCTTGGTACTAAGTATGCTGTAACGGTTTCTAATGGTACAGCGGCACTTCACGTTGCTCTTAAAGCAATAGGTATTGGTCCGGGTGACGAGGTAATCACAACACCATTTACATTTGCTGCATCAGCAACAACAATCCTACATTCAAATGCAATACCAACATTTGCTGATATTGATAGAGAAACATTAAACATAGACCCAGCATCCATAGAGAAGGCCATTACTGACAGGACTAAGGCAATTGTTGTTGTTCATATCGCTGGATATCCTGCTGAAATGGATGAAATTATGAAGATAGCACGAGAAAGGGGATTATACGTTATTGAAGACACGGCTCAAGCCCTAGGCGCGATCTATAGGGGTAAAATGGTTGGCTCAATAGGCCATGTTGGTACATTGAGTTTTTATCCTACGAAGACCATAACGACAGGTGAAGGTGGTGCGGTGGTTACAAGTGATGATGAAATTGCCAGTAAAGCCCGGTTAATAAGAAGTCATGGTGAAACGGGAAAGTATTACTATGAGTTGCTGGGTTATAACTATAGGATGACTGAGTTCCAAGCCGCACTTGGTTATTCGCAATTAAGGAGGATTGAGGAGATTATTAAGCATAAGGAGAACTTTGCGAAGGTTCTTATGGAGGAACTGCAGGACATTGAGAATGACATTATTCAATTTCCACGCCCAAGACCATACATTAGACATGCATGGCACTTATTCCAGGTGCTGTTAAGCCTTGAAAGACTCAGGGCTAATAGGGATAGGATTGTTGAGGCATTAAGGGCTGAGGGTATTGAAGCAACCACCGTAGCATATCCAATACCTCTTCATAAGGAACCAGTAATAATTAATATGATGGGCCATGGAAAGGGCTGCCCTTGGACTTGCCCATTCTACGGTAGGAAGGTAACCTATAATCCATTACCTAATGCTGAGTGGGCGGCTGAGCGTGTGGTGACGATCCTTATTGGACCGTTGTATACAGCAGAGGATGCTGTTGATACTGCAAGAGCGATAAAGCGTGTTCTTAATTATTATAGGAAATGAAAGAAATTGAAAAATAAAAAGAAGTTTTATTTTAATTTATGAGAAGTTATTCCGTTAGGTTATTATGTTTCCTTGTTCGTCTACTTTGGCTATGACTTTTCTTACTGTCTTTCCGTCTGGTGTCTTGAACAACGCCATTACAAAGCCCTTCCTACCCTTAGGCTGCACCTTCCAAACCTTACTAGGCTTCAACCTCCTACCCTCAACCTCATACTCCTTCCTCGCCAGATCCTCTAGAGATACCATACGTTGTCTAGTCTGTAACGCGGGTTTATAAATATATCGCTTTAGAAAGAATCATAAGAATAAAACGAAAAAGAAACGAAAAACAAAAACAAGAGTATATATTAAAAGTAAATGATGCGTTTATGTTTGCAAGGTATGTGTTTATCACTACTCACTTAGTATCTTTACTGTTTCAAAATCACTGTAATACTTATTCGAATACGTGGGCTTTACCGAATAATACCTATTTATATTGAGACCTACTCATCCTAGCGATGGTATTTAAATTCTTTAGTTCGACAAAGACTGTAGAGAAAAAATTTAGGAAGTATGTTGGTAGGCCTGTAGTTACTGGTGATGGTAAGGTAATTGGCACTGTTGTGAGTATAAAGTTGAGTAAGGGTGATTTAAAGCCCATCTCTATCACCGTTAAAATGAATGATGGAAGCACTAGGGAATTTGATATTAATGACGTTAATGCTGTGTTTACTACGGATAAGGTGGTCTTTCAGAAGCTGAATGATGAATATACGGGTTTAGTTAATACTTTTAGGAATGAAGTGAATAGTATTAAGGAGAGGCTTAGGGATATCATGGATAAATTGAATAAACTCAGCGACCTACTTCTTCAGGGTGGTATTAAGGAGGACTTGTATAGGGATATTAGAGATAGGCTTGAGAAGGAGAGGGTTAAGTGGATTAGGCAGTGTAATGATAAGATTAGTGCAATAAATGATACATTATCTGAAATAGATAGGAAAATAAGTGATGCAGAGAAGAGGAAGAGCGAGTTAATGATTAAACAGGTCGTTGGTGATTTAGGTGATGATGAGAAGAATGAGTTAACAGGGCTCGATGAATTACTTAACCAGTTAAGGAAGACCAGGTCTGAATTGCTTTCATTAAGGATGGACCTTGAGAAAGAGTGCTATTAAGGTCTTTATTCACAGTGATTTATACTTAAATGATAATGCTTTCTCGAAAGGTATGAATTCATTTGTGTCATCATCGTAATAACCAAGAACAGTATGCTCAGTATTTCTTCTACACTTCTCGCAGTACATGTATAGTTTGCCCCCTAGATTCGTTAGATCATAACCAGCATTAAATATTGATTCCGTGCCACATCTATCACATTTAATTAACCACCTGGTCATAAGGCTCTACGAAGATTGTTTAATTAGTGAAGAAATAAACCTTATGCGGAATAACGCATTAAGCCTTTAATTTCCTTAACATAGAGAGCACAAGGGCCTTTGCTGGATTTTTACCAGTAACTGCTGTTAGTTCTGCCCAATCAGGTGAACCATTAACCTCAAAGATTACATAACCATCCTTACCCTCGCCGATATCGACACCGCCATAAATCAGATCAAGAACCTCCACAGACTTTATTGCTAGTTCCATAATCGTTTTATCAGTATTAATGCATGGCTTGCCAATAGCTCCCTGGGCAACATTTGTTTTCCATTGACCAATTGGGGCAACCCTAATCATGCAACCAAAGACCTCCCCATCAATTACCATAACCCTAATATCACGGTTAGGCTTTTCTACATATTTTTGTAGATATATCGGCTTCTTAAACGTAAGTAGGGTCTTCATAATCTGAAATGCTATATCCGCATCACTAATCTTTACAGCTCCATAGCCTCTTGATCCTTGTAACGGCTTTATTACAACGTCCTTCATATTTTTAGCCATTTCGTATGCATATAATATGTCCTCAGTACCTATTGTATCAGGTACGGGTAAACCCTTACTCTTTAGTATGACTGTTGTTTCAAGTTTATTTCTGGTCCTTATTAATCCATCAAGTGGATTAATAACCACAGTGCCACTCTCCTCAATTAGCTTCATCGTTATAATCCTTCTAAGGAAGGTTTCCACATCAATAAGTACGCCAAGGCTTCTTAAGAAAACACCATCAACTTTAAATGGTCTATCCCTAATGACCGTAAGAGGACCGTCCTTATCAACCTTAACTGATATTCTTGAAATAGGTACATAAGTGGCATTTAGACCTGAATCCCTTGCATAAATAACTAAGTCCCTGCTTGGCCTATCTGGTATTGGCGAATCGCCTATTATAACGACCGAATTAGGCATACACCGTGCCCAATTTAAATTAATTTATAAATCTTTTAACATAAAATATGTACGAAGAATTTTACTAAACTACATTTTACATAGCTAAACTTGGTGTGAAGGAGGCGGTGGAGGTTGACGCTTCCTTACTCTACGTGGTGAATACCTTCTCCTTAATTCATTAATCATCATAAGAGATAAAAATGTAAGTACGATTGAGATTGCTAGGAGGATTATTGATATTATTAATGATAATGTGCCAGGGAATAAAGGACCAATCATGCCAGTAAACCCGACATAGTATTGATAAATAATGTATATGCCAATCGCCGATACTAATGCTATTAAGAGCAGAGCTAGACTTGTCGTGATTATGGATGGCAATCCTAGAAACTCTCTCCTATTCAAGCTAGACCTAGCCATATATACCATGAAACCACCAATTACAGCCATTACTGAGGATAATGCTATAAGACCTGACGCTGCATTTAAGCCAGGAAACGTAAGCACTTGGAAATACTTCACTGCTATTGATGGTGGTAACTCATTAGATAAAAAATCAGCCGCTATGATGACCATTATGACTGAAAGTAATGATGCGATTGCCGAGACGAACATGAAGACCGACGACCTCTCAATTAACCTCTGTATTTCATCTGAATACATGGCTTAAACACCCTAATTATTGGAGGTATATATATTGCCTTATCTTGACCTTGCAATTGGGGCATGTGAGCGACCTTTCAATTAATTTAACCCTATGCCTATTATCCTCTCTGGCCCATTCACCATCAACAATCATTATAAATCCACAACTTGGGCATTTATTTACGTAAGGATTTAGACTGTAATATGGTACTGATGATAACATACTCTTGATATCCTTTTGCGGTATCATTCAGGTCGTTTTATCAATAAATAACTAATTAATAAATGTTTAACAATTAATAAGACCAAGCGATAAGCGAAGCACTAAAATATTCCTTAGCAATCCAGGTAAATTAATGAGTAATAATGCGAAATTACCTGAAATACCGGCCGAGTTAAGACCCTTGCTGGAAATTGTGTATGAGGGTAATGCACCACATATAAGGTGTAAGTACAGGGGAAGGGATGGCAAGGAATGCGGAGCCTTATTTTTCAACTTAGGTGATGCAATAAGGCATTTAATTACGCATGATGGTAAGTATAGGAGGTTTTTATCTTACATTAATACGTAATGCATTTAAATTCCCTATACTTTATCAAGGTAAAATATGGCAAGGCAGGTATCACTGGATGAATTAGTAAGTATTGTTAATAGTGCTGAAAACTTTGAGGTCATTGATTATCAAGGCAACTCTATAGTTATTGATGATGTTAAGGGGATTGTTAAGATAAAGGATGAGGAAGCGAAGAAGGAATTCAGTGAGTTACGGAAAAGAAGTCCGAGAGGTAAACCAACGCCTAAGCAAGTATCAGTAACAGCGGATGCTGTGAGAAGACTTGCAGAGAATAAGGTGAAGTTTAAGGTGGTTTTTGGACCTAAGGAGGTCATTATCAGGTTCGACCTTGATCATTACGTTAGACTAAGTGATAAGGACGTAAGAGTGGTGGGTTTCTCAAGCAAAAGCGAGGGTGTATTAGGCTTAATAGCAGGTATTCTTGAGAAGTACGGACCATTAGTCTTCCTTAAGAGAGTTAAGTAATATCGTTAAAATTGAGTTTTAGGCTATTAAATACCGTTGGCGGTAAATAAACGTGTTGCCTAAGTTTTTAATCACGAGGAAGCACCCCATATTACCACTGAGATTAAGTAATGATACTTTATGTATTGCACATAGGGATAAGTACCTTGATTTCATCACATCATGTAATGAAGCTGGTAATTATATAATGATTATACCTTATCAAGGCTCCTACGTAAATAGTAAGCCTATAGAACCCATTACTTGGAGTGATTTATCAGGCATTGAGGTCTACACCCTATTAAGAGATGAGTTAGCACTTTATGAGTTAAGTATTAAGGATGGTAAGGCGTCATACGTTAGATATCGCATTAATGAGGAATTCCTGAGAGGCATTAGTTTCTTAGGTAATGCCATGAACGAACTATTAAGTGTTACCGATGCTATACTGATGAACTACATAAAGTCCAGTTTTATGATATACACGGCTTACCTAAGACTAATAACGAATAGCAGCATTAAGTTCCCTGGTTATAAAGAATACATTAGAGGTAAGGTTAGGATCTATAGTAATGATGGATTAATAATAGTAAAGGAGAGCAGCGGTAATGAGGTTAGGGTATCATTAGTGTCCACAATAGAAGGAATTAATAAATTCACAAACGTTATAATGACGTTAATAAAGTCCTCTAGGGTAATAAATGATGTTAGATTGGGTAGGATTGGTCATTCTGTTAAGATGATACTCGATGTCTTCATTCCTAATAATTTATTAACTCCAGTTAATAGGAGCACGTAATGTTCGGAGTCCTCGGCCATGCTGCCATTGACATAATAAGAAGAGGATCAATAAGCAAAAAATCACCAGGTGGCGCACCAACATACTGCTCATTCTACCTAAAGCAGATAGGCATTGATTTAATACCAATTACATTAGTTGGTAGGGATTTCAATGAATACATAATTGATTATAAAATAAGGAATATACCCATAGAGAGGATTTGTGTCTTGGATAGTTGTAATAGTACATCGTATGAAATAACTTATTATGATGATACAAGGAGATTAAGGTTATTGTCGAAATGTAGGGACTTTTCTATAGATGACCTTCATGACTTACCTGATGTAGTTGTGGTAAATCCAATAGCTAGAGAGATAAGTCTAGATCTTCTTCAGTACATAAGAAGCCAGGTTGGCTTTGTTGGTGTTGACTTGCAGGGATTCTCCAGGGTATTTGACAAAAATAATTATGTGAATTCGATGATTAATGTTGATGATATAGTAAGAATAATTGAAAGTGCTGACCTAGTTAAGGTCAGTATTGATGATGCGCCAATGAACGTATTTGACAACATAGTTAATAAGTATCCAAGCAAGGTTATAGTACTGACAATGGGCGCTCATGGATCAGTACTATTGCGTAATAATCATAAATTCCGTATCTTAACAAACGGCATTGTTAATGTTAAAGATCCCACCGGGGCGGGTGATGTATTAACGTGCACATTGACTTACATGCTCAGTAGAGGTGAGGATCTTGAGTGGTCATTCATTTTCTCAAATGCGGTTGCCGTTGCCAAAACAATGGGTGAGGGACCGTATGGTCTCATAAGTAGTGAGATCGTTAGGAAAATTGCTAGCGAATTATCAATGCGACTTATTAGAACCTAGTTTACTGATTATGTCGCTTACATAATCAATATCCGTTACCTGTACATAACTGAACCTACCAACTCTTCTAACCGTTATTAACCCCTTATCATGTAGTCTTCTGATTATTCTAGAAACAGTGCTCTTGGGTAATTCCAATTCCCTGGCTATTTCGGCTTGATAGGCATCACCGCCCTTATTTAATAGAAAGGATAAAACCTTTACTTCATCTTCATTTATATTATTAATTAACTCGGTGATACCCACAGTGCCCTGCTTATTCCTATTTACTGCATCAAATTCTAACTGACTTATCGTAGAGGATGATTTATTAATCCTAGAATTGTCCGATTCCTTATCTATTGGCTTTTTTGATTCCTTGAATACTTGATAGATGAGTGATGATAGTACTGCAAATTGAATGAGAGCTATGGAAATAATAAGGTAATAATTGTATATGCTCATTAATGTCATACAAAGCATAAGAAATATCATACTTATTTATAAATTACTCTGGTTCCTAATAAGCCATATAAATAAAATAGAAAATAATAACATCGATTAAGGGAGAGTTATGAACATGTTTTTTCGGTTTCATTAATCATATCATCAATCTTCGAAGCTACCAATGTCAGTATTCCAAGGCTGGGAAACTCACCAACTAAATGTGCTATACCTAAATCCTCATAAACTATTTGCGCATTGAATCCCTTATTAACTAGGGTATCAACTACGCACTTCAACGCGGTTATTGCCCTGGCCAATACATCAACCCTTATCCTACCTAGTTCAAGTTGCCGATGCTCGAGTTCGACCGATACCCTGATTATACCGACCTTCGTATCATAGACCTTAAACATACTAATTAAGGTATCGCTTAGATCAAGTATCCAACCCTTTGACACTAGTTCATAATTTATCTCAGACCTTAACAGGGGATTGCTTGAATAACTTAATAATTCAATTATTAATGTGATTAGTGAATCAACGTAAGTACTCACTGTTTGTAGATCATCATATAACTCAACCTCTGGACTTGGATATAGCATTGCAACCTTATTATCCTGAACGTAATCTATTGAGAATTTAAAATGAGGTGTTAATATTGTGAGTAGGGATACTTCAATTTCGTTTGCTGGCTTTACCGAGATAAATCTCAGTTTATACTTATTAATTGCCTTATCAAATACCACCCTGATCTCTATTGTCTTACCAAGCACTGAGTATCTACGTACATACGTAGCCATTAATGCATCCTCAGACTCTATGCTCCAGCTAATCATTAATATTGAATAGAGAGAAGTAATTTAAAAATGTATAACTTTTTAATCACAGCGTGAGTATAATTAAGAATCGCATTAAGAAAGTATCAAATCTTTTTGACGAATTAAGCCTGGACGTAATTGTTATAGTCAATGAACCAAACCTTGAGTATTTTACAGGTATTGATAGTGGTTTAATGTTTATTATTAATAGATCAATGGATACTACATTAATAGTTCCAAGGCTGGATTTCCATAGGATACGGGACTCGGTTAACGGTGATACAACACTCATTGGATACTCCACGGTTGAGGTACCACAACGAACACCTGAAGAAAGATTATTTGTATCTAAAAACCTGGGTGATTACTTACTTAGGGAGGTCGGTCTTAAGCCTAGTAATATTATTGGCATTGATAATACA
Source organism: Vulcanisaeta sp. (assembly GCF_049966235.1). Taxonomy (NCBI): domain Archaea; kingdom Thermoproteati; phylum Thermoproteota; class Thermoprotei; order Thermoproteales; family Thermoproteaceae; genus Vulcanisaeta; species Vulcanisaeta sp. Next base: position 271,666 of record NZ_JBMFVA010000001.1, on the reverse strand, counting down.
GACTCCTCCATAGCTAAGGAGCTTAATTCCGTGGGTGTGAGGGTAATAAACATTAATGACTCCATACTAAGGATTAGAGAGGTTAAGGATGATTATGAAGTCAAAATGATTGAGGAGGCTACGAGAATAACTGAAGAAGCCCTTGACGATGCCCTAAAAAGCGGACTTGAGGGTAAGAGGGAGAGGGATGTAGCTGCAATGCTGTATCAAGGAATGATTAGTAGGGGGGCTGAGGATGTCGCGTTTAAGCCCATTGTTGCCTCTGGATCGAATGGCGCATACCCTCATCATGTATTTACAGATAGGGTAATAAAAAGAGGCGATTTGGTGACGATAGATATTGGTGCTAGATACAATCTCTATTGTACTGATATGACAAGGACTGTTGCTATTGGATCAGTAAGCGGTAGACTGAAGGACGCTGCATTAGCAGTACTTGAAGCCTTTAGGAAGGCATCTAACTCCGTTAAACCAGGCATAAAAGCTATGGATATTGACCTAGTTGCAAGAAACGTACTTTCTGAGTACGGTTTTGACACATACTACATACATAGTACGGGGCATGGTGTTGGTATTGAAGTCCATGAGAAGCCTGCAATAAGTCCCTTAAGTGATGAGGAACTAAGATCTAACGAGGTTATAACAGTGGAACCGGGCGTTTACATTAAGGGCGTCGGCGGTATTAGGATTGAAGATACAATATTAATTACGGAAACGGGCGCAAGACCAATAAGTAAATATCCCATAAATCTATTTTGATATATTGAAAATCAAAAGTTTTAACATACACAGAAGTAATGTTTTAATCATTAGCTTAATAAGTAAGCTAATCGTTATTTTGATGATGAACTCGCAAGGTATGCCAATATTAGTTCTTAAGCTGATACTTATGAAAGAGCTCCATAAATTAGGAGGTATAAACATTGAGGAATTCCCGAACTTTATTTCTAAAATAACTCAGTACTTAAATAGTGTGGGATACTCCATTGATCCTAATGATGTAATTTATTTGTTTGATATCATAAAGATCAATGAAGGTAAAGTAGCATTAAGTGACGAAGGAATTCATTATTTAAAGATCCTTGAGATACTTACTAATAGCACTACCGAAGTCTCTTAACACGTTATACATAGCCTTTATGACCAAGCTCTTAAGGTAATCCATCATACTATTTACGTCAATACCCCAACAAGCACTACTTAACTTTGCAATATCTACAAAAACAAACACATGCGGTGACCTCTTCCATGCATCTGTCACTGATACTACCAATGGAGATAAATCATTAATATTAGCTAGGGTGTTTCCATGAATTATATTGAGCCTTGTCTCAGGCTCAAATACCCTAAATCCTATTATTATTGATGACTCTAGATCATCATCGGCTAATTTACTTAAGCAGGTAATTGACGAGCCACGAAGCTCTCCTCTTAACCTTCCATAAAATGTTCGCAACACTTCACTCCTAATCTCACCCTTACTTAGTAGGTATGGGAATGAATCATTTATTAGTGCTAGGTCAATACCCTGCTTGTTAATAAGATCTAGGAACTCGAAATCCCTCTTCCATAATGCCTTATACGCAGTGCTCCTTGTTATAAGTGGATCTAAGTACTTAGAAATACCATGGATCCTATCCAATAAATACTGCCTATTTCTCAATAATACAGATAGTAAATAATCATCTATTATGTACATAATATCATAACCCTTCAGATACCCAATTGAGAAACGGTATAAACGACACAAATAATCCTTAATGTCCTCATTAAGCTCATCATAATGCCTTAACAACTCACTTAATAGATTCTTTGCTAATGTATTGAATAAAACAACTTTATGATGAAGATAAACCAGCTTGTAGATATTGAAACGCGCAATTACGAAACCCTCTAAATTAGCCCTAGCCTTCTCATCAAATGCCAACACATAGTTCTTATCGTTTTTAACAATCTTCATATTATCAAGAATCCTCTCAATATCACCAATACTGATCGTAGAGCCAATACTCGCCCCTGTTAGGTAGGAATCCCTAAGTACGTACTCCACCCTATCAGCATCAAGATCTCCTGATATTAAGTTCCTCAAAAGGTTAAAGAACTTCAATTCCTCACCAAGTGAATCAAGGAACTTCCTATCTTCATAGTCAATAATGTCTGCGTGCTGTGGTGACAATTCTATAATCTTACCTATTATATCACTATGTAACAGCGCCTTTATTATGCGTAGATCAATACCTGGCAACGTCTCTTTAAGCACGCCTTTGAATTCATCATTATTTGTAAGTATGAAGTACGTTATTAACTCATGCTCCTTAAAAGACCCCTTAAAGACCTTACCTATTATTTCCTCATTAACGTCCTTACTGCAATTTCCTATTAATGGATCAATACTCTGACCGAAAACTCCCTCAAATACATGAGAAAACGGCAAATGACCTAGGTCATGCAATAATGCCGCTACTCTCATGTGCATTATTAATTCATCTTCTGTATCAAGACCTATGGATCTCCCAAGACTCAGCAATAGATCTTTAATGTCATTTAATCTAAGTATTCTCTCAAGCATTAAGGTCACTATTTGAAGCATACCCAAGGAATGCTCAAACCTACTATGACGAGCTGAGGGATAAACCATGTATGTTAAGCCGAGTTGACGTATATGTCGTAACCTTTGCACGTACTTACAGGAATCAATAAACCTCGCTTCCTCATTCGTAAGTCTAATCCAACCAAGTGCTGGATCAGCAATAACCTTAGTAAAGCTTAGCACCATTTAATATGAAGAGACTAAAACATATATTAAATTGTTAATTCCTCCATAGAACACTTAGAATGAGCAAAAGCGATATTATAGTGATTGGAGCAGGACCAAGTGGGCTTTACTTAGCCCGTGAATTAAGTAAGGTAATGAATGTAAGGATAATTGAGGAAGATAAAGTGCTTGGTGTGCCACCTCACTGTACTGGACTTGTTAATCTTGATTCATTGAAGGCACTTAACGTTGCATCGCCGATCGTGAATACGTACCGTTATATAAGGTTAATAGACCTAAGTGGCAATAGCATAACCTTTGATTTCAAAAGAAGAGCAATAGCAATGCTTGATAGACCAGGTCTTGAGCATTACCTTGCCGATGGATTAGGTAGTGCAACGTTAATATTGGGCGAGAGAGTTACCGAGTTGAGTAATGACTTTATTAGAACCAGGTCGAGAGAGGAGACGTTTAATTTAGCTGTGATTGCCGAGGGCGCTAATATGGCATTAACAAAGGAGATTATTCCTTGGAAGCCTACCTATGTTTACGGCGTACAGACGGATACTAAATCATTTATTTCGAGCGAGTTAATGCCTAGGGGTGATGATGAGATAGTGGTTATATTTGATAGAAAACTAAGTGAGCATTATTTTGCCTGGATAGTACCGAGGGATTTTCATGAATTCAGGGTTGGGTTAGCTGATGATATCAACACGTGGACAAAATTTACTGAATTGCTAAAAATAATAAAGGCTGAATATTTAAAGCCGTTCGGAGGCAAAGTAATAATTGGTGGATCACCTGATCATGTAGTTGCGGGCAATACTGCGGTCATAGGTGATGCCGCGGGTTTCGTTAAACCAATGACAGGTGGTGGGATTATAATGGGAATGCTTAGTGCAAAGATTCTGGCCGAAAGCATACATAATGTGATCAAGGAGGGCTTATCTATAAATGATGCATTGGTAATATACGATACATTATTCAGAAAATACATTAGGGGAAAAATAAAGGCATTAGGTTCAGCATCACGTATCCTTCATATGATGATAAACAATAGCCTAGATGATGCTATGCGCTTAATGAATAATGTGAATGTTGATGTTTATGATTACGATAATCATATTGACGCAATATTAAGGGCTGCTTCAAAAAGACCTTGGTCATTCATTAGGGCGATTTTTACTGTTATGAACGAACTATCGCTAATAGAACCTGGTACAATTAGCGAATTAATTAAGGAAAATATGGAATAGCTTTACCTAGTTATCTTCATTATATTGCCCATTTCTTCTATTAAGTGAGCCCCCTGGCCCTCCTGGAACCACCTAATTATTGGCTCTAGGCGCTCAATAACTTCATCAGCAACAGCATTCTTCAAATCCAGCGGATGTATCTTACCCTCAGTATATGCCTTGGTTAATTCATTAAAGGACCAAAACTCTAGTTGTCCACCACCGTATTGTTGCGGTCTCTTTATTATGAATGGTTTATCTCTACGTTCTCTAAATGAGAATAAGTGCGCCAACTCAATCACAGGATTCATTTGAACCTCCCTAGGCGGGCAATAGGCCTTGAGTATTTTCTGGCGAACTGCCTCTACACTATCATGAAGGAATATGGCAGTATCCGGTAATGACTTACTCATCTTCATCTCGCTCAACTCTTCCCTGGACTCCTTACCCGTAATGTTTAACGCCGGTATTAGGCTGTGGAATAGGGCTATTGGCTTTACCTTCTCATTATTGAGCATTAATGGGTAAAACCTAACCTTTAGGGCAACCTCCCTTGCAAGTACGTAAGCCTTCCTCTGGTCGATACCGCCATGCGCGATGTGCGAGCCAATGACAAAGACATCAGCCACTTGAAGCAGTGGGTATACGAGCCATGACATTGGTACTGATTCACCCATTTTCCTACCAAGTATTGTTAGACTATGCCTAATGTCAGCCATGTTAGTCATTCTAGCTAGGTCGAGTATTAAGTACCAATAATCATCATTATTATGATAAAGATCACTCGCCATGTAGAACCTCACATTGTCAGGATCACCACCAAGCACTTCTATCACCTTTCTAAATGTCTCAACATAATATCTATTCGCAACCCTCCTAATTAATTCAAGGTCGCCACCAAGCTTATTATTAAGCCATGAGTGTATGTCTGCAAGCAATATTGACACCTCAACACCAGCCTTTTGTAGATCAACAACCTTTGATAGGCTTACAATACCTGTACCGATGTGTATATAACCACTTATCTCAAAGCCTATGTAATGCTTTAGCCTAGCCCCCGTCTCCAAGTACTGCCTTAACTCATCAACCGTGAGTACCTCCTCCGTTGGATACCTGGTTATTAATGATAATTTCTCCTCAACATCCATTATTATTACCGTTAAAATTAAGATAATTAAGCTTTATTGATTTAGAATTTACGTGGTCAGGGTAGTTATTGATAGGATAAGGGCTTGGGGGCATGTCAATGTTAGGGCTAGGCATAGGACAACGATTGAGGTTACGAGGGATGATTACTTAACGCCTAGGGGCGATTGCATAATTGGTATTAGAGCTGATAAGGGTTTATCCAATATAAGTCCTGAATTAAAGGAGATAATAAGGAAGGATGAATCAATTGTAATAGTGATATTCATTGTTGATGATTATTTTGATTATGTGATTGGTACAGGCTCATCAAAGTTAACCCTAAGCAATAGCAGCAAGCTAATTATTAGAAGGAGTAATTACATTGATGATGCAACGCTAATGATTAAAGCGAACAAGGCGGCTATTGACCTCGATAGAAGACTCATAGATAGGTTAAAGAAGGAGAGCCTCTTGACAGTTTATATTGTAGGTGTTGACCTTGAGCAGGATAGAACAACTAAAGGCAATGGCGCTTAGAAAGTTAATCCATGTTGTGCTATCCGTATTCCTAATAATACCATTCATAGTGAATTTAGGAGTCTACGGCATATCAATGACCCTATACTTCGCGTTAATAGCCCTTGGTGTTTCCGTAATATATGTTATCCAGGTTAAAAGACCAATAATTACCGTAATACTGCTAGATGCCCTAACAAGTGCCAGGAGATCAATATTGCAGCAGGTCATTAAGTCACCGATAGGCTCGGCAATACCGATAGATACCCTGGATGATGGATTAATGAGGCTTGAGAAAACAGTTAAGGAATTACTTGAGAGTGTTGAGAGGGACTATGAGAGGAGAGGCGGGTACTTAGGAATCTTAATGGGGGCTATTGGTGTATTGATTAGCCTGCTATTGACGAATAACTATGTTATTTACGGAATAATATCGGTAATAGTTTACGATACGATGAGCGCACTTGGTGGTGTACTCCTTGGAAGAGTTAAGCTACCCTTCAGCAATGCCACAATGGAGGGAGCCCTTGTCGGCATGACATCATTAGTTACAGTCTTATTTCTACTCACAAACCAATTAATTGGCTCCCTGGCCATAACAGTAGTGGCAGCATTAGCTGAGGCATATGGCATGGAGGATAACCTAGCCATACCTGTGACCACCTCCTTAATAGCCATGGTCCTTAAACTACCCATAATTACCTAATTCACGTTTTAACAACGCAAATCACAAATAAAGGGCTTACTTACGCCTTTCCAAGATCCTGTATAGTTTATCCTCATCCTGCCAAACCCTACTCTTCACAACCTCATCCCAAAGCCTATTAAATACTGGGTAACCAAGCATCTTCTCAAGTGCCCATTCCCTGGCAAACGTGCCATCCTTAATCTGCCTAACTGCCTCCCTCATTAACCTCTTAACATCATCAGTTACATATCGAGGACCCCAGGTTAAATGCCCGTATTGACTCGTCGTAGAATGACCCTTAAGCTGCGCGAATAATCCCTTCTCGGCAATCGCCTTAGTTATGGCAATTAACTCACCAGAGGCCCAGAGTTCTAGCATTGCTGCCTCAGGTGATACTCCATTCTCAATAAGCACATTATAACCCTCAGCAAGTAGAAAGAGGAATGCTCCAGCCCACGTATGTTCACTGAATAAGTCCGTTATAGTCTCCTCCTCACAACTAGACTCAACAGCAACACCACCCGGCCTCCCAATGGCTCCAATAGCCTTTGAGTAAGCTAATGTGTAATCCCATGCTTTACCACTGTGGTCGTTCGCAACGCCAATGAGCACAGGAAATCCTTTGCCGTTAACGAAATTATCCCTAACACCCTCACCAATCATTCGTGGGGCAACCATCACCACATCAACATCCTTAGGTGGTTTTATGAAGCCGTAATACACATTATAACCACTGAGGAAGATCACGATCTTGCCTGGCAATAAGTTAGGCGCTATATCCCTTACCCAAACCTCTGGCTGCACTTCATCAGGTATTGCCATAACTATGATATCGCCATGTTTAACCGCTTCAGGGATTGAGTATACCGTGAAGCCCTGATCCCTAGCCCTACCTGCGTACTCATCCTCTATATTACCAATTACAACTTTAAAGCCACCATCCCTGAGATTAAGTGCTTGTGCGCTTCCTTGATTTCCAAACCCTATCATTGCTATTGTCCTATCTCTTATTAATTCGGCATTTCCATCGAAATAAAGCCTCGCCATAATTAAGCAAGTAATGGCCTTAAATATAAATATTCATAATAAAGCGTTAGATCTGGTTTTTAGGTTCTTTCGTTCCATTGTCTCAGTAATTCATGCGCAGCATTAATTCCAAGTCTTTCAGGGTCTATGGATGAGTCTCTTATTTTTACAATGACCTTTCTATTACCATTTATATCGGCAATACCCGCGATGAATTCCATGTAATTTCCATCATATATAGCGACACCACCAACTGGTACGTGACAACCACCGCCAACAGTCCTTAGAAACGCCCTCTCGGCCAATGCCTCAACCATTGCCTTAGGATCACTTGCCTTCCTAAGGAGATCAATTAAATTAGTGTCCTTTTCACGCGTGACAACAGCTATTATTCCCTGCCCTGGTGCTGGTGGTAATAAATCAAGGGGTATGCGTGCATACCTTATATGGAGAGACTTCATGTCATTGATTAGTCTCACTAGTCCAGCCTCGGCGATTACCACGGCATCGTAATCACCTCGAATCAATTTATTAATACGTGTATCAACATTACCCCTAATTACATTTATTGAAATATCCTTCCTAACACTGAGGAGGAATGCCCTACGCCTAACGCTTGACGTACCTACCTTAGCACCGCTGGGTAGTGCCATTAAGTCACTTGGGTAATCATTCCTAACGACTAAGACATCAAATGGTGGATCCCTAGGTGAAAACCCAGCTATTACAAGGCCTGGACTAATCTCGCTTGGTAAATCCTTAAGGCTATGCACAGCTATATCTGCCTCATCCTTTAGTAATGCCAGGTTAACCTCCTTCTCAAAAATCCCTTTAGTACCGATTGCATATAATGGCTTATCCTGAACCAAATCTCCGGTGGTTCTTATTATTATTACCTCAAATTGAATATTGGGTTCAACTCTCCTCAACATCCTCATAACAATATCTGACTGAATCAATGATAACCTACTTCCTCTTGTCGCTATCCTAATTTTCATTACATAGTGATAAATAATACATTATTTAAATGCTAATGATTGTGCGAAGTCTTGGTACTTCTTAAACGTGTCTTCACATATTATACTCGTACCATCCCTAGAGGATAAGTAAAGCCTTATCTTGTCAATGGCTTCTACGGCTGGGCATGATTTGATTATACCCTTAATTATTTCCTGATCTTTACCACCGACCTTAAGCTTACTTTGAACAATCTCATCAGCGTAATCCTCATAAACAGGTAGTATAGGTATTACTACGTCAATGTTCTTCCTAATGAAGTCAATATCTATGGACCATGGATTAATACTCTCAAACACAATAACTAAATGCTTAGACTTGGCTATATTTAGTAACTTAAGTATATGATTCATATCCTCATTAATTACTTTCTCAAGATTAGGCACATGAATTATTGCGTTATCAACAATGGAGACACTGGGATCCTTATAATCAATGATTGGTATATTAAGGTGCTTAGCCACGTGATTTATTAACGCTGTCTTCCCCGATCTAGATGGACCTATCACTAATATTGATACTATGTACTTAAGCCCAAGATTATCCATCATATCCCTTAATCTAACAGACGAGTCAATATAATCAATTAACTTAGACCTAGTGTTCATATCTATTAAATCCACGGGATCCAACGTAATCACCATATTACTACTTACATTCTTACTCTTTGCCTTAGGCCTTTCTCTCGTGGTCTCAGATTTCGATTCAGTCACTTGCGGTTTAGGTAGTTCTAAGGGCCTTTCCTCACTGGTAGCACTCTCCTTCGGCGAGCTAATTGCAGATTCAATGCTCTCCTTTACATTATCCTCACTAATTGCCTTAGTCACATTATTAGTATTTACAGTACTTATTGTAACATTGGTATTTACCTGAGGAGCCACTTCCTTACTTACATTATTATTAATAGAAGTGACGCTTATGTTACTCTCAACGGCATTGTCTTGTTTATTCTGCTCCTCATTAATATACTTTGTTTGTACATGCTCTGTTTCATTCCCTTGAGCCGTAGTGTAGTTCACGATCTCAATACCATATTTTCTCAATCTATTAAGGGCACTATAATTACTATTTATTATTAATGTATGTAACTTAGTACGTTTATTATAATCAATTAGCTTAGATATTAAATTCTTATTTATTTCATTTGGGATTATTATGAGTAATGATTTTTCATGCGTCCTAATGAACCAGTTAACGTCATCAGGTAGTTCATCAACATCGCCCTTAATTATGAAGCCCTTAGTCCTGGTTAATCCGAATAATACCTTACTAATAATCTCCATTTTGTCTTGAGACAGGGATGCGCTTAATGCAGTAATTCCAGTTTTAGATAATGTGTTTATTACTGTATTTACGAAATCCACATCATCCTTAGGCAATTTCTTAGCCCAATAACTATACTCAGTAATCATTAATGGATCCGTTATTGGTATCACAGACGATATTTTCCTTCTTACGTGTAGTAATGGAGTCCTTATTTTAGCGTTGGATTGTAAAATATCAAGTATATACATAAGAGACCCAATAATTAATGACCCAACAATAAATAGGGGGGTCGCTTCGTAATTCCATGCATTGCTGACTAAGGGCGCATAAAGTAGGGATGTGGTTATTAATTGTGGTGATATATTCATAATTACCTGAGCTACATTGTTATTTAATGGTTGTAACATGACTAGCCTTGATAAATACCTACTTACTAATGATGGTGTTGCAATAATTATTATGAAGGCTAAATAAAGTGATAAATTATTTAGTTCATTATACATCATAAACGGGTTACCTGAATTACCGAAGAGAAGGGACCTTATTCCATACGTGATACTTAGATTCGCCGTATGCATTACTGTTATTGGAATCCACATAATACCTTGATATGCTGCGGCAATCGCGTATAATAACGATAGTAATGAAAAAACAACCACCGACCTAATGCTATATCCCTTAGTTGATGGTATTATTGACAGTGGTATTGATAACCAGTAAAGTGGTGTAAAAAGTAAGGCCCATGATATTATGGCTATATCGTTAATAATACCAGCCTCAGTTATTAGGTAAGTGAGTAGGAGGAATGGCATTATTAATAATGATGCATGCCCTAGGGTGGTTATGAATGTTATTATTACGTATGTTATTATTATGGCAGTCGCCAGTCCATATCTTTTAAGTATCGATGATGCGGTTACCATAGCTAATAGTACCAGGAATACGTAGAGTGGCATTATTGGAAAGACCAAGTAGAGAACCAACACTGTGCTTATATCCATTAATGAGTAAACCGTGTTCTTTAATACATTCTGTTTCACATAGTGAAAACTGCGAAATATCTTATAAACCGTTTGTTTCTTAATAATTGAAAGAGAAAAACAAATGTGAAACCAGTAGAAACTGGTAGAAACTATGAAGTATTATGTATTGACTTAATAACGTCGATCCACGGATTATCACGTATAAATTCAGGCAGTGAATCGGTATTTAATTGCCCATTATTGGCATTATTAGTGATGGGGCCCTGATTCCTTACAGAATTAGAGAAGCAATTATTTACACCTCTCTTCTCTAATTCCTCAACCTTCTCAATTAATTTACCTATCAATTCTCTAAGAGACTTCAACTCCTTTATTAATTCACCCTGATAGGCGCTTTCATACGAATAATCATTTTTAAGTGGCTGAATGGGCGAACCAGTAATGATTGAAAGACTTACATTGAAAACACTACTGTAATTATTCAATGCATATGCATTATTGTCCACTTGGGTATTAATTTGTTTGTCATCATTCAATTGCGCAGATGCTTGGTCTAAGCTCTTGGCAAATGCCCTATACTTAGAGATCGCCTTATACACGGTGTTCACAGATATACCGAGCTTCTGCGCTATTTCCTTAGGCTTCAGCCCCTCATTAAAATAAAGCTTGGCGGCAAACTCCTCAGTCTTCGTTAATTTACTCGACATACATAATTAATTTATCGATCACAATAAAAATCAGTTTATGTACTTAAATTAATAAATTATTCATGTATTACTCATTAATATACGTCAATTAACGGTAAATAATATAAACACTTATTACTGCACAATCTCGATGAATTTTAAGGCTACGATAGCAGTACATGGAGGCGCAGGTAGTGCTGGTTATTTTGTTAATGAGGAACATAGACGAAGATACTTAAATGGCTTAGTAAATGCCGTAAGTGCCGGTTTAGAGGCAGTTAAGAGGGGTAATGCCCTGGACATGGTTGTTGAGGCTGTTACTGTTATGGAGTTTGACGGTTCCTACGACGCCGGCAAGGGGTCCGTATTGAACTTATACGGCGAGGTTGAACAAGACGCAGGCGTTATGTGGGGTAAGGATCTAAGTGTTGGGGCTGTGGCTTCTGTTAAGCACGTAATAAATACAATAAGACTCGCCAGACTTGTTATGGAAAGAACGGATCACGTATTAATTATGGGGGATGGCGCCGAAGAACTAGCTAAGCAATTTAATCTTTGGGTTCCATCAACGGAATTAATTAATGAATTTAAGATAAATAGGTATAACTCCTTAATTAAGAATTTACGTTCACGTTATGAGAAAAACGTGGAACTCGCCAGGAAATTGGGCTTATTGGGTACGGTAGGTGCAGTCGCGCTTGATAGGGATGGTAACCTGGCCGCAGCAACCTCTACAGGAGGAACAATACTTAAGTGGCCTGGCAGGGTGGGTGACTCGCCGCTTCCCGGTGCTGGTTATTGGGCTGAGAATGGCGTATGTGCCGTATCCGTTACAGGTATTGGTGAATTCATTATTAGGGCAATGGCTTCATTTAGAGTATCAACACTTATTAAAAGTGGTGTTAGTATTGGTGATGCTGTTAGGCAGGTTGTTGATTATGTTACCAAGTTATTTGGTTCAGATAATATAGGGTTAATAGCGATAGATAGTTCTGGTAACGTAGCATCGGCATTTAATACCGAAGTCATGGGCAGGGCATGGGGTAGAGAAGGCATGAACAAGGTAACTGTTGCTCATTATCCAAATGATCCATTTCCATGAATACCATGAACTTACTTGCTTCCTAGATTACTAATCATAGAAACTTCCTGGTAAAATCATTAAGTCTTTCCCCAATTCTTCTTGCTCGTTCTCTCAATACTTGGTAATCCCTGGATTTATCGTATATTATTCTACCGTTAACAATCACAATATCCACGTCTGAACCATCCGCCGAATAAACAATATTCGATAGGATATTATCATCTCTAATTGGCTGAAGCCTTGGGCTACCTAGATCAAGTAATACCAAATCTGCCACGCAACCATTACCTAAACAACCACCTCTAGGACCTAACAACTTGTAGCCATTCACAGTAGCCGCCCTAAATGCATGCATGGCCTTAATACTGACATCCCAATAAGAATGCCTCTGAAGCAGTACTGCCATCTTCATTTCTCTAAACATATCAAGAGAATTATTGCTGGCAGGTCCATCAGTGCCTAACGTGACTATAACACCCATTTCCATTAACTCTCTCATTGGGAAATGACCCGCAGTAGCTAATTTCATGTTTGATGTTGGTGCATGAGTCACACGGGCATTGGCCTTGGCTATGATACTCAACTCCCAACTAGTAACCCAACCCAAATGAATAAGTTGAGATTTACTGGAGATGAGACCTAGTGAATTGAGGTATTCCACGGGAAATACACCGTACTTTCTCTTTGCTTCATAAACCTCATCCCTAGTTTCAGACACGTGTATCTGTATTGGTAGATCAAGTTCATGACTCAAATCCCTAATTCTCAATAATGTGTCCTTACCCACGGTGTAGATACTATGTACGTTAATTATCGGTCTCACCAATGATGAATTCCCATACCTACTCATGAAATTCCTCAACTCATTCTCAACAAGCGTAGGACTCTTAAGTGTGTCAATGAATGTAGGACCTAAAGCTGCCCTTAATCCATACCTTGAGGCAATGTCCGCAACCACGTCTGGATAATGATACATGTCTATGAACGCCGTTGTGCCACTCATAATCATTTCGATTATAGATAACTCACTGCTGAGGGACACGATATCTCTAGTTAATTCATTCTCCACGATCCACATCTTATTAAGCCATGTCATTAATTCCGCGTCATCATAAAAACCCCTCAATAAGGACATTGGTGTGTGAGTATGTGCATTAACAAGCCCAGGTATCACCACATGATTTGAACAATTAATTTCCTCGAGATGACCCTCAATGGCTTTACCAACACTTATTATTAACCCATTATCAATGGCTATATCCACATCCCTAAGTATCCTTAATTCGTCATTAATCCACGTTAATACAAAGTCACAATTTTTAAGTAAATACCCCATGCCAAGTCATTTAACGCACACTATCACTCAACTAAAACCTTTGGCTCTAGGTGTATAGACTTAATTATATAAACCCATGAGTACTGATCTAACCTATTAACCTCACCATCATCAATGACGATCCTCTCTCTAAATAATGGCGCATCAACAACGAATGTCTCCCCCTCACCACCCTCCAATGCCGGGTTGAAACCAAACTTTAATGCGGCGCTTATCAATTCCTCAATATCACTAGGTGTTAATACCTTGCCTAACAATTTAGGATTTATACCCATCGTGCTTATTGATGTTAATACAAACTTAAAACCATGCCTGTATAGATCCCTTAAATAGTTAACTTGGTTCTTCCTCCACAATGGTGAATAAACCCTTAAACCTAATTCATGGGCAATGATGTTTATCATCATCCTTTGATAATCAGAGAGTAAAGCGCCAGTCACTATACCACTAATTCCAAACTTCTTCTTAACCTCATTAAAAGCTTTCCTTAAATCCTCAAGCTCAAGATCCTTAACACCACTGGTCTCATAAATAACCTGGGAAACGCCTAATGCCTTAGCTTGATAACTCGTCCATTCAATATTTGGGTAATGAAACATCCAGGAATCAGCACGACGAGGCCTTAATGTAAGTAGGCAAGTGACGCTAAAGCCCTTGAGTACAGCCCAGTGTAGGGCATATGTTGAGTCCTTACCACCTGAAAATAATGAACAAACCCTCATTACCAATAAAACCCTAAACTCATAATTTAAAATACTAATTAGTATCAGAACCGTGTTTAAATATTAAGAACCAGTGAATTTGGCAAAAGCATGAATAAATTAGGAAAGATTATTGTAAGGATAAAAATCCGCAACTCGTAAATAGTAATGTTTTTAATTTACTAAGTAGTGCCCAGCCTGATGAGTAGCGAGGGTGGAGAGGAGTGGCAATTTCCTGAAGATTGGGAGTATTCAGGTGGTGTACCTGAGAGATTGCTAAGGATTAGGGCTAAGTGTCCATACTGCGGTCATACCTTTGAGATTGAGATGGGCGAGTCTTGGTATAACATGGGCATTTCAGTTACCTGTCCAAAATGCGGTAAGCAGTTTTCAATAAGTATGTATGGCGAGGTTATTGGCGAGGCTAAGAAAGGCGCTAAAAAGTGATGTTTAAATTTTGTGTCAATTTAACGGCGTTTCATAATGAGTAATACAGAATGCATTGAGGATTTGATGAATGCTGTAATGACTTTTTACTCCGTAGCAGTTATTGAGCATTACATGATATTCCTATTAATAAGTAAGTCCAGAAGTACTGAGGGTGTTTACGACCAGTTATTAAACGCAGTAAGAGATCACCTAGATAAGGAGGATAGAATATTAAATAACACGTTAAGATTAAAGGAGTGTGTGAATGGTAATGTTGCATCCTTACTTAATGAACTCATAAAAAACATTCAAGATGGAATTACCTTAGTTAATGACCCTGAGTTCATAAGTAATTACATCAATGATTTTACAATTGCCGTAAAAGCCCTTACTAAGTACATGTTACATCATGAAGAGCTCATGTCAAGGATTATTAATGAATTACAAGAAAATATTCGAAGGTACATGAGAAGTTTAACCTGAGTTTTATAAAGCCATGTTACTTCACGATAGGTACTGCGGAGGTACTTGAGTTAGGTTCTTCTTTATCGCGTCGATACTGGCTAGGAACTTCTTTCTTTGCTCGTCATTAAGTTTCAATTCAATTATTTTCTCAACAC
This sequence comes from Vulcanisaeta sp., assembly GCF_049966235.1. Taxonomy (NCBI): domain Archaea; kingdom Thermoproteati; phylum Thermoproteota; class Thermoprotei; order Thermoproteales; family Thermoproteaceae; genus Vulcanisaeta; species Vulcanisaeta sp. The sequence continues at coordinate 256,193 of NZ_JBMFVA010000001.1, read as the reverse complement.
CATTCTTACCAAGTACGACAGGCACCTCCGCAAAAACGTCTCTCACACCATACTCGCCATCAAGGTATACAGAGGCTTCGAATATTCTCTTTCTATCTTTCTTAATTGAATCAACCATTAATGATAGACCGGCAGCTGGACCCCAGTTACTACTGAAGCCTCTCAGATTTGTTATCTCTGCACCAGCTTGTATTGTCTTCTTAACAATGTCGTCGTATTGATCCTTGGTTATGAACTCAGTAAGTGGTTTACCATACACGAAGGATGCCTCGGGTACTGGATACATATTCTCACCATGTTGGCCAAGGACGACGGGTATTATTGATTCAGGCGCTATGCCAATAAGTAAAGATGCGTAATAGGCCATTCTATTTGAGTCTAAGACGCCGCTGAAACCAATGACCCTATTCCTTGGAAAGCCTAACTTCTTATAAAGAACATAGACCATTGCGTCAAGTGGGTTTGTGGTTATTATTACTATTGAGTTTGGAGCATATTTCTTAATTTGATCAGCCACTGATGCCACGATCTCGGCATTCTTAGCCGCCAATTCTTCCCTAGTCATTCCAGGTTTTCTAGCAAGTCCTGCAGTAACTATTACTATGTCACTACCCTCCATATCCTTATAGTCATTACTGCCCTTATACCTAACGGACTTACCGAGTATGGCAGCGGCATGGTTTAGGTCAACAGCTTCACCTTGGGGCAGATTCTTTATTACATCTATTAGCGTGATTTCATTGTCTAACTCGAAGAACATTAGGAAGGCGGCCGTGGTTGCGCCGACACGCCCACTACCTATTATCGTGATCACCTAGTTCACCCATTACCTGATATTAATGACGAGTTTTTAACTTTAATCCACTCACAATGTATCATTAACAATATGCATTATTGAATTGACGTTGTTTATTTATGAAAAATAATATTTAGTCACTCATTGCTTATACTTTACATTTAACTATGGAAAATCCAGAGGCCTTCCTTAACCTATTCATTATGGCTAGTCCAATACCCCTCTCCTCAATGCCCTCTGCGATGCCTATATCCACATTTATCTTATCAAGATTCCTTAAGGAGTCAAAGAGCGATGCTGCTATTGTGTATGTATTTTCTCTATAACCTAGGATTATTATTGGTAATTCATTAATTTCAGGATATTTCATTAATTGATTAGCAGTTTCTTTCGTAATTAGTAATGCCACTTTCAGTTTCTTATTTAAATAATCAATTAAGGTATCATGCAATAACTTAATTAATGAATCATGATCATTGCATTCCACGATGATCAACCGTGTGTGTGGCGCATAATGCCTATACCTCATACCTGGAGCTAGAGCTGTATCAGCTTCGCCTAAACCTCTTGCGAATTCCGGCACTACTATGTCGACGTTAAATAATGATTTTAATTCCTCAATAGTAAAGGGACCAGGCCTTAAAAGCACGGGGGGATTCCTCGTTACATCAATTATTGTTGACTCAACACCGAAAAACGTAGGCCCTGCATCAAGTAGAATCATCTCAACATCGTCATTGGCGTAATCCTCAATTATATGTTCAGCCAATGTAGGGCTTGGTCTACCTGACTTATTAGCGCTTGGTGCAGCTATGGGCGTTCCAGACGACTTAATTAATGCAAGTGCCACGGGGTGTGCAGGCGACCTCACAGCCACCGTATTACGACCACCAGTGACCTCCTTAGGTACGTCAGGCGACTTGGGTAAGATTAAGGTGAGAGGTCCTGGCCATGCTTTCCTAATTGCTGGAAATATGATTTCGGGTATGTCAATGGCGACCTTATCGAGCTCATTTATATCCGATATATGTACTATAAGTGGGTTATCTGGTGGTCTACCCTTAGCTCTAAAGATCTTTAGGCATGCCTCGCCATTAAATGTATCTGCGCCAAGCCCATAAACGGTCTCCGTGGGGAATGCCACTAAGTACCCATTCCTTATGTAATTACTTGCCTCCTTGATTATGGAGTTATCAGGATTTAAAGGGTCTACCTTACGCACCTTAAGCATCACGTTTATCAATACCTGGTGCTTATAAATCCATCTACGTGTCATCGCTATACACGGATAACTATTATCAATAAGCTAGATAGGTTTATAAGCATGTTTCCGTGACACTGTTGGTGGTTAATAATGGCAGTGTCTAATGAAGAAATAACAAATAGTACGAATAATGAGAATGATGAAGAACCAATATTCAAAACAAACTTGCCCAGTGATAAGACCAAGGAATTAATAGAGATACTACGTAATGTTTACGACCCTGAAATACCGATAGACGTGTACGATCTGGGACTTATTTACGAGGTAATGTTGGATAATGATAAAGTTGTTCATGTAAAAATGACTCTGACAGCCGTAGGCTGTCCATTGTCAGAGAACTTAGGTTATCAAGTCGGTGCGGCTATTCAACAGGCAATACCTGATGCAAAGGATATAGAAATTGATGTAGTATTTGACCCACCATGGACGCCATTAAAAATGACGAGGTTAGGACGTGAGATGTTTAAGGCAATTTATGGATATGATATTGTTGAACAATGGCTAAAGTCGCAAAATGAACAAAGCACTCAAACGAACAATCAGGAGAATATTGAAAACGCATAATTGTCCTTGTTTTCATTATCTATTTCTAAATAACTGCATTTTATATTCTGAATAAAAGATTTAAAAGGTGTATTTAGAATAGAAAATGTGTTATCATCAATGGATAGCATTCCATCGAGAAGAACATTAAATGAACGAGTACAACAAAAACTAAGTGAGATTCTAGAGTCAAGTGATTTGATAAAATTTGTTGCTTTAGTTACAATGGATGGATTTACCATAGCCTCAGGAATGAAGAGCAATATTAATGTTAATCCTAAATGGTTAGGCGCCCTAATAGTATCATCAATTAAGAACCTTGAACTTAACCTAAAAAAGGCATTGAATGAAGCAAATCTATCCGAGCTCGTTATATCCATAGGTCAGGATCTATTGATCGTGAAATCCATCGGTAAATTATCGCTGATAATGATTGTTGATAGATCACTGGATATTAATTTCGTAATGTACGAGTTAGAGGAGGGATTAAGGGATTTAATAATGGATCTAGGCTTAGAAAGGAGATAGATTTTACGCATTATTCAACATTTTCCTCAACCGCCATACTATTTAATGACTCTATTAACGCGGCTGATGTCAAATTCTCAATTAATTGCTTCGACCTCTCATAATATGCATTAATTAACTGCAATAACTTCTGCTTAACGTAATCTATCGGCTTTGTGTAATAAACATAGGTATAACCTCCATTCTTAGCAAGCACGGGTCTCCTAGCAATTAGGCCAAGTTGAACCAGCTTTACTAAGGACCTCTCAATAGTGCTTCTTGATTTATTCATTTCCTTAGCTATTTCGGCCACGGTCAGCGGCTCCTTCGCCTTATTCTGCAGTAAATAATAGATCTCCACCTCAGTTGGTGAGAGCCTAAGTATGCACCTCAGAATGTATTTTATATCCACATCCTCAAGGATCTCTTCGGTACTTTTCTCCTTAATTGTTATGAGAGACACCACGTTAATCACCAACATCAGTGTCACATAGTGTCTTTATAAATCTTTTTCTCCAACATTTTCCACCATAGAAATGCATTAATTATTACATTATTTATATATAATAAGGCTTTATAGCTCTACAGTGGTACCCATATTCCTACTTTTCACTATGCTATATATGTATGATGCAGCCGCGAGATCCTCAACCGCAATACCAACGGATTTAAACAACGTAATATCACCATTCCCTAATCTACCCTGTCTCAAGCCACTTACTATTTCACCTATTTCGATTAAATTCTTTTCAGATATTAAACCATTCTTAATTGGAATTATTATATCGCCAGTCTCATTCATAACTGCAGTGCGTGAGTCGACAGCTATCACGGATACTTTACGAATAACATCGTCATCTAATTCCCTGGTATTAATCTCAGGGGCGCCGATTGACACTACGTGCATTCCCTCATGGAGCCATGAACCATGAATAACAGGTTCTCTACTTGTTGTTGCTGTTATTACGATATCGGCTTGCTTAACAGCATCATAACCTGAATCAACTACCATGGCATCAATACCTCTATCCTGAGCTATTTTCGCTAATTCAAGGGCCCTTTCTCTCGTCCTTGAATGTATGAATACTCTCTTGATGGTAAAAGCCCTAGATAATAATATTAAATGATACTTCGCCTGTAATCCAGCGCCAATAATTGCCATTTTATCCATACCTCGTGCCATATACTTGACCGATACGGCGGTCGCGGCTGCGGTTCTCCATGCTGTTAATGCCGTGCCATTAATAACCGCCATTGGTTGTCCCGTAACATCATCCATAAGTACGACTACTCCCTGGGTCGTTGGTAAGCCACGTAATTTATTACTCTCAATAACATTGACTATTTTAACGGAAAAACCAAGGTTTCGTGTACCGCAGGGCATGACGCCCCACCAGTCATTATCAAGGTAAATAACCGTTCTTTGAGGCATCTTGACAATGCCAGAGCTATAGTCCTTAAAAGCCGTGGCTATGGCATTTACTAATCCGTTAACGCCGTCCTTACTATCTAGGACCTCATCAACCTCCCTTCCACTTATTATTAACAGTCTCATATTACATTTGAACTATGATGAAAAATTTAAGCATTATTCTCTATAGATATGAATAGGAGAATATCGTCTATGCATTTTGCGACAGATTTATTAATTCTAGTTATAAGTAAAATAGTGGGTGAAATTATGGAGATTAGATGCATTAATTGCAAGTACTTTAGACTTCATGAGTTACATGATGATATAGGTATTTGCACGAATAAGGATAGCCCGTACTACATGAGGATGGTCATGACCGAGTGGCAATGTCCCTTCTTCATGGAATTTAATGAGGAGAAGGATGAAGATGAATTTTATTGGTGCTCAGATTGCAAGACAATGATACATAAGTCATTATTACCACTTCATAAGGGACACAAATTGGTTAAGATACCGTACATTGATGAGGAATCACACTTAGAAACCTACGTTGCAGATTAAGCCATTGCATGCCTTCAGAACGACTTAATTAAAAATTTATGCAATACTTATGTATGAAATCCTCAATAGCCCTTGCTATAACTCTGATATCCTTACCTCTAGGTGTGTGAGACATTCCCTCAATTCGTATTAACTCAATAACATTACCAAGAGACCTGGCTTTTTCATAATAACTCTCTACCTGTTGAATATTTACTAATTCATCATTCGTACCATGTATCAAGAGTATTGGTGGTAAACTAGGCCTTAAGTAGTTGATGGGAGAGGTCCTCATAAGAAATTCCTCAGTAACTTGCTTACTATCGATTTTCATTAACTCCTCATAAGTCCTCCTCCTAATACTACCAGGTTCACCTGCAAGTAACCACCTAATTTGGGCTAACCTGTCAGTTGGTCCAGAAACCGAAATAGCACAAGCAACTTTATTTAATGTCGATGCTGCAAGTAGCGCTATTGTGCCACCCATTGAGTGACCAGCAACTATGAAATTATCATTAGCGCTTTGTATTAATTCATTAATTTTATGAAGTCCGTCTTCGAAGTCCCTATATGTTGGCGTTATTATCTCCAAATTTAGGGATTTTAATGGACCGGTAAGCCAATTTATTTTTTCAGGGCTTGAACCAAAGCCATGAATCACCAAGGCCTTCATTATTAAAGTACGTGTAATGCGTTAATTATAAAGTTTGTTGTAGAGTTAGGTTAGGAGAGTTAACCTAATAAATTTACTAGGGTTTTAACATCAGTCATGTCTAAATCAAGGAAGACGAGAAGATCGCAAAAACGTAAAGGAAAACTCTTCTACTTTGCATTAGCGTTAGTAATACTTGGAGAAGCCGCATTTATAATTGTTTTATTCCTACCTGGCATAGTATCTAAGCTTACAATGACCTCGCAAGCACAGGCTGAGCTTAATGCCACGGTAATTACTGATTACATGCTCTCAACATTAATAAATCCATACAATAATTCACTCATAAATGCAACGGCATTAGGACTAGTAAATAATACGAAACCCATACTAATGTACCTAACGGTTAACGATCCATACCTGGTGGATGAATCATGCGGTGTTTGGCCAATACTTTATAACGCCACGTATTATCACGGTTATAACGTGGTAGTTATAGTATTCCCTAATCCCCCAACACAGGCCCCCGCAACCCTGTCTGTGATCCAGCAATTCAATAATTACGTATATGAACTCTGTAACTTTAACCCAGAGACTACGAAGTTCATCATAACAACAGCATTCTGGAGCAATTATACATCTGGATCCCAGGTACTCATTATTGGCTATGGAACATTACTACCACAACTACTTACTAAGCTTGGTATTAATGCAAGTAGTGCTTACTTCCCACTATTAATATTGGTTAAGCCGCACAATACTGTAAATACATCGGGAGTAATCTATGGGCAACAACTCATAAATAGTACGTACTTAAATGAAACCTTATTTGGATCGTCAAATAATTAGTAAGGTAAAAACCTTGTGCAGTTAATGGGCTCCTCATTATTAAGGATCCTATTTATCGACCCTAAATCCCAGATTGCGCATAAGTAAGTCCTTGTATACTTAGCCAACTCCACTGCTGACTGAATCTTCTTTATGAGACCCCCTGTTACATCAATATGCCGTGTAACCCTCTCATTAATTATTGATGCCCTAGTTAATTCCTTAATCACATTACCATTGGCATCAAGTATTCCAGGCACATCCGTTAGGAATATGGATGCCGTTGGCCTTAACCTTAAGCCGAGATCAAGCATTATATCATCACCACTAATTATTGAGAAACCTTCATCACTTAGCACAACATCGCCATACAACATGGGTATTACCCCTCTCTCAAGTAATTCCATTATGTGAATTGGTTCTATCAATAATTGAGGCTTACCATCATTAATAACGTAGACTGATCCCGTCCTTAATGGATAAATAGGCAATCCCATTGATGCCAAGGTAATCGTCAACTTCATGCTTAAATAATGGAGTATCGCTGATGTGAAAGAAACACCTGTTAATTGATCATAATCCCTATATCTACTTAAACCGTAGGCTAGAGCCATAGGATGCGCAAAACTACCGCCTCCATGAATAAGTACGAATTTATCACCTGCCTTAATACTTGTAGCAAGCAAATTACCTAAATTCCGCACCCAGTCCTCCCTATAGCTTAATGGCCTCGACTTATCACTTATTGCGCTACCCCCCAACTTCATTATGAACAGTCTCATTAAAATCCTCCAAGGCCAGTTCCGTAAATCTAATTTATAAGCATGAAGTAGGGCTATCTTTTTAATGTAGTTAAAAATGAGGATAATTCGCCAAATCCTAAAACTCTCTTGTTACTGTAAATCTTAGGATTTCCCTAAGATCCTCAACAAACTCATTATTACTTAACTCATTCAGTGACTTCTCAGATTTCTCAGCAAACTCCATAGCCATTTTCGATGCGTTTTCCCTAGCATTTGTCTTTGATATTATTTCTACAGCTTTCTTAACGTCATCATTAGTAATTGCAGCCTTACCAAGAATACTCAATAAGTCCTCTTTGTCTTTATCATTCAATTCTTTTAAAGCCATAACAATAACAGCATTTCCCAACTTATGCTCCTTAATGTCCTTACCAATTTCCTTACCAAACTTCTTAACATCGCCAAATATGTCCAATATATCGTCAAGCACTTGAAAAGCAAGCCCCAGGTATGTACCATAGTCAGAAAGCGCCTTAACGCAATGTGGTGTGTTTGCCGACATCGCTCCAAAAACAGATGATGCCCTTATCAAGGCAGCCGTCTTAAGGCTTATCATCTTTATATAAGTATTATACAGGGATTCCCAATTACTCAATAACCTAGGCCCTAGCCTATTTTCAACAAAATATGGATCTTTACGGCCCGAATACTCTAGGAGTATGTCTAATCGCTCACCCTCATCTATCGCGCGTATTGTTCTTGCAGTCTCCCTAGCAAAGGATACTGGGTCCCTAGTTTCAAGTATTGCCTCCTCAATTGCTTCCCTATACCATATGCCGATTAGTATGGCCGCGTTATCGCCGTACTTAGCCCTAACGGTTAGCTTATTTCTCCTTAATAACGCCTCGTCAATAATATCATCATAAATCAGGGAGTAATTATGTATTAACTCCACAATTGCTGCGGCGGGTAGCGCAACTTTATAATCACTACCGCAAGCCCTTGTTGCAGTTAACGTTATTAACGGCCTCAACCTCTTACCACCAGTGGATACTTGGTAAATCACCGTATCCTTAAAATCCTCACTCACCTCCCTATTTAGGTACTTGATCAATTGCTCGTCAATCTCATGTCCATATAGATTATGAAGCTTCTCTAGTATGTCCATTGAATTTATGGTTAATATTAAGTAATTAAGTTGTATCCTTACGATATTTTTAACTGTTGAATATAAATTAGTTAATGTCTAAAGCCATTATTAATCATTAATTATGGACAAAGCTTAATATTGCTTATATGATGAAAAACGTATATGAGTCAAGATGTGGTTATTACGGGCTTTGTAAGGACACCAATTGGTAAATTCGGTAGCGCATTTAAGAATGTGAAGACACCCTATTTAGCTGCTGAGGCAATAAAGGCATTAATTAGGAGGACGGGTATTGATGGTAAGCTTATTGACGAGGTTGTCTTTGGTTCAACACTCCAGGGTGGTATGGGACAGAACCTTAGCAGATTCGCGGCCCTGCTCGCTGGATTACCCAGTAGTATTAGTGCGTTTACCGTTAATAGGGTTTGTTCATCAGGAATGCAGGCAATTATTGAGGCCATTAGGGCCCTTAAGGTTGGTGATGTTAATGTAGTAATAGCCGGTGGCGCTGAATCAATGAGTACGCAACCACTTGCGTTACCACATGAGGCTAGGTGGGGAGTTAAGCATTTGATTGGTAGGGATTTGAAATTCATTGATTTAATGATTTATGATGGATTAATGGATCCTACAAACATGATGTTAATGGGTCAGGAGGCCGATAAAGTTGCCATGGAACATGAAATAACTAGGGAGGAACTTGATAGGGTCGCCTATGAAAGTCACATGAGAGCTTTAAGGGCTACGGAGAATAAGTACTACCTTGAGCTGGAGCCTGTCGATACGGTAATAAACGGCGAGAAGATCTACCTAGATAAAGATGAGGGTATCAGACCAGACACAAGCCTAGAGAAACTAGCTAAATTAAAACCTGCCTTCGGACCAAATGGACTACACACGGCTGGTAATTCTTCTCAACTATCTGATGGAGCTGCATCACTATTATTAACTACCATGGATAAGGCCAAGGAGCTGGGGTTAAAGCCCGTTGCAAAGATAGTTGGTTATGCATGGCATATGCTAGAACCCTGGAGATTTCCGGAGGCGCCAATTTACGTAATTAGGAAGTTGCTAAGTAAGGTTGGCTGGAGCGTGAATGATGTCGATGTTTTTGAGGTTAATGAAGCCTTTGCTGTTGTTAACGTACTAGTGAATAAGGAGTTGGGTATACCATACGAGAAGATGAATATATTCGGCGGCGCAATAGCCCTAGGACATCCACTTGGTGCGAGTGGTGCTAGAATCGTTACGACATTAATATCGGCATTAATGCACGTTGGTGGTAAAAGAGGTGTGGCTGCGCTGTGTCATGGGACAGGCGGCGCCACGGCTGTGGCTATCGAGATGCTCTAAATAAAGCAAAAGGCTTTTAAATGAAGTAGGTCCTTTGGTACTTCGTGGACGTCCTGGAATAAAGGATTTCGGAGAACTTAAGGTCATAATAAACCTGCTAAAGAAGTATAGGGGATACGCAACTACACTCATTAGTCTATACATTAATAGTAATAGGCCAATACCGGATGTCGTATCAATGCTTAGACAGGAGTGGGCCTTAGCGAGCAACATTAAGGATAAGACCACTAGGACGCATGTTCAGGATGCTCTCGAGAGAATAATAAACTCAATAAAGGGTATTTCAAAAGCCCCGGAGAATGGCCTTGCAATATTCGCAGGTTTTCACATGATAAATCCAGGTAATTATGAGTGGATTTTCCATGCCCTAATTCCTCCAATACCGATATCAACCTTTAAGTATATATGCGATACATCATTCCATACAGAGATCCTGGAGGGTATGGTAAAGAGCAGTGATACTTATGGAATAATAGTCATTGAAAGGGGCGAGGCCGTGATCGCACTACTAAGGGGTAACTACTGGGAGATTGTGGATAAGGTTCAATTCTTCGTACCAAATAAACACGCCGCAGGTGGTCAATCAGCCCTAAGATATAAACGACAGACAGAGCACCTAGCCGAGACATTCTACAAGCTAGTCGCCGAGAGAACCAACAAGATACTCACTGAAATACCCAACCTAAAGGGCATTGTTGTCGCTGGGCCAGGTCCAACCAAGGAGGAGTTTCTTGAGGAGGGTGAACTTGACCATAGGATCAGGGATAAGGTCATTGCCATAGTATCGGCGTGCTGTGCCGACATTAGTGGTGTTCTTGAGGCTATTAGGAATGCTGAGGATAAACTTAAGGAGACCGAGTACGTTAAGGCCAAGAAACTAATGGAAGAGATCATGTACTTAGCCGTTAAAAAGCCTGAGTATTTAATCTACGGTAAGGACTCTGTGATGGATGCCATTAAGAAGGGTATTGCTAAGATGATCGTTGTTAGTGAGGATGTCGGTGAAGACGAGATCATGAACCTAACACTTATGTTAAGAGGAAGAAAGGACATTGAATTATTCGTAATGCCCAAGTCCGTTGAGGAAAATCTAACATTAACGCAAACATTCGGTGGCTACGTAGCCATATTATCAACACCATCATGGTTAATCGAGAATTATGAGGAAAACCAAGTTCAAAGTGATTCATAAGAGGGAAATTTCCTTAAAAATTATTTTGTTTTTCTAACCGCCGCCGGCAGGTGGGAGAAATACGACTTCATCACCGTTGGATAACTTGGTGCTTAGCCCATTTAGGAAGTCTATGGATCTACCATTGACTAGGATTACGTACTGATCCTTAAGTTTACCATTATCATCAAGTATTACTTTCGAGAAATTGGGACTAATTGATTTGTCAATAACCTGTATTAAATCCTTAATTGTAGTACTATCAGATACGTTAATCTCCGTCTTAAGTACCTTGGTTATATCGTAGAGGGATGCTAAGAACTTAACTTGCACTTTCATTAAACCACTAAGCTCATCATTAATTTAAAAACTTAATTCCTAAAAGTGGTCACTATGCAACACCGCAATGTGGTAGAAATGTTACCTCATCACCATCAGATAATTTAGTGGTAATGCCATTAAGAAAGTCTGGGGACCTACCATTAATTAGTACTAGGAACTTATCCTTAATCCTATTGTTGCAGTCAAGAATAACCCTAGAAAAACCTGGGTATATGGCATTATCAATCTTCCTTATTAAGTCAAGCAATGTCGCACCCTCTGGCAACTCAATCTCGGCCCTTAAGGTCTTAGTCATTTCATATAGTAAAGTCAAAAAATTGACTTGTACTCTCATTAGGTATGTCATAAAAGTCTTTAAATAAAAATCTTTTCTCTATTTTTATTTAGTAGGTCTATTTTAAATAATGGTAATCATTGCTGTGATGAACACTTACCCAACGCCTTCAAAAGGGTCATTGCGACTCCAAGGCCTCTCTGCACATCCTTATCTCCCAACGCTCTCCAAAGTCCCATTAAACCACCTACAGGCTTAGCATTAGCTAAATCAATATTCTTACCCATGCATCCACCTAAATCCTGAACCAAGCCCTTCAGCCTAAGAACATCCTGAGTATCTAGTTTATTCATTGCCTGTAAACTACCATCAACGAGTATTGATAATAACCTAAATACTGCAGGATCTTGGAAAAGATACTGTATAACTTCCTCAAATCTATTAACTATTAGCATTAATGCATCAATAACACCACTGCGTTTAAGCTCAATTATCTGATCAAGCAAGCCCCTAATCTCATCAATGTTTTGTACAAGTACATTAAGGGCTTCAGCAATCTGCTCATCCGGGCTCTTCTCAACCTGTGTTTGTTGGACTTGTGCCATGATCACCACCTCACATAGTTGTTGCTAACCAGGTTTTATAAAATAGATCCTTAATCAACCTACCTAACGGTGACGTCAATATACTATAACAACTACCCATCCATGCAGCCTTATTGCTAGTTAAGTCTAACTTTATGTCGCAGTTAAACATCATTCCAACATCACCATAATCCAAGGCGCACGTCATTGCATTTATTTGAGCAGGATCAACTGGTTGGCCAAGTAAATCACCGGTAATAGCTGCCGCACTAGCTAATGCCGTAAAATGCACAGGAACACCTGCTGTTGGGAGACCTACATATGGCATTGAGTGCTCACCGGGTAAGTATACATCGTCATACTTTAAGCTCCTACCTGTATAGACATTTATTGCAGTCCATTTTCCAGCAGGAGTATCAGCAACTAATGGTGTACCTTCAAAGGGCTTTGGCAATCTTGCTGGTGGCGTCACAATTAACAGGTCATACTTATACTTTTCACCGTTAGAAAGCGTAACTACCTTTTCCTTATCATCAATAGTAATTGGCGGTTTAATACCACTTACGCATTCAACTCCTTTTTTAGTGGCAATATTTTCAGATATTTTAACGGCCTCTGGACCTAGCGGCTCTAGGGGTTTGTTAAATGGATAGAGCAATGTTATGCTTGTTCTATCTCTAATACCCCTCTTCCTAAACAATGTATCTAATTGACAAGCGAATTCGAAGGGGTAAACACCGCACCTATATATGGGTTCAGGGGCTACTAAAACGACCTTACCACCAGTGAAAGATCTTAATGCCTCCTTAAGTTTTAATGCGCCATCAAGGGTATAGTTATGGTAACCAACGCCTAGGTTATAGGACTGGAAGTCATTCTCAACGCCTAGACTCGCTAATAAGTAATCGTAATCAAACTTACCTTGATCTGTCTCCACGACTCTATTATCGGGATCTATCTTCGTCACCTTGGCCTTAACGTACTTAACACCCCTCCTTTCAAGCAATGATAAGGGTAATTGGGCTTGCTTAGGTTCTATGTCACCAAGCGCTATGTTAACGAGAAGTGGTGGTAATAAGTAGTAATCCGTATCATTTATTATTGTTATTTCTGCATCAACCCTACCTCTCAACCTTTCGGCCATTCTCTTGGCAGCAACGACACCACCAACACCACCTCCCAACACTAGAATTTTCTTTGGCACGTTAGACTTAAGATTTATGTTACTATTTAAGTATTATTATCAATTAAAATATGAATTAGATTGTATATGTGAATAAATAAATTACTTTGAATATCCTAGAATATGAAAATTAGAATGAAGATAGGGATTTAATATATATTGTTGTAATTGTCATAGTGATGATGGACCAACAGACCGATGTTAGGTAATGAGGATGGAGGTGAAGACTGATTATTCTGTTAGAAGTGTTTTTAAGTACGTGAGGACGCATTAATTAGTCTCATGAGTCTAAGGACATTATTTACAATGTCGGTAAGAAACCTTGGAGGTAGAAGAACAAGGGTCATACTGACTATGCTTGCTATAGTCTATAGTGTAGCATTAATGATAACATTAGAAACAATGACTTATGGATTTAAGGTTGCAATAACCAATGAGGTTGAAAACATACTGCCCACCGATTTAATGGTTTACTCACAAAGTGTCTCAATACCTGAGGAGGTGGCCCAGGTAATTACGAAACTCCCTCATGTATCATACGTTGTTCCTGCAATAATAATAAGTACGGCACAGGTTAATGGCAAGGCCGTCACCCTGATTGGTATACCCAGTCAGTACTTCTCATACTTTGAGGTTCACATGGAGAGTGGATCATTGCCTATGAGCAATGGTGAAGCAATAGTGCAGGATACCCTGGTCCAGAAGGATAACATAAGTATTGGCGATACGATTTATGTTCAAGTACTAACGGGAATTCAGGGAGGCACCAATATAATACCCCTAAAGGTTACGGGAACATTCAGTAGCATACTTGGTGGTTTTCTCGGCTTTCAGTTAAACATGATTGTAACACCGATAGGTACATTGCAGAATGACTTAGATGATGATGGCTTTGTTAATGCAATATTTATAAAGTTGTCTCAGGAAAATCCTGCATATCTTAATCAATTAGCTACGGCATTGAGTGAGTATTTTCCAAATGCTGATGTTTATGAGCAGAGCTCAGTACTTAGTTCAATCTCTAATGCATTATCAATGGTTAATTTATTCTTCATAGTAATAATAGCACTGAGCCTAATAGTTACTGGGCTTAGTGTTGCGAATACTGCCATCATGAACGTTAGGGAGAGAACCAGGGAAATAGGCATACTTAAGGCGTTAGGTGCATCCAATGGGCAAGTAATCACTATATTCCTTCTTGAGATATTAATCATGAGCATAATCGGTTCAGTAGTGGGTATAGTGCTGGGAATAGTAGGCGCTTACTTAGCCAGGTATGTAATAATTAAATTAAACCTACCGATAATAATACCCGTAATACTACTGCCCGCATTATATGGATACTCACTAATAATAGCCATAGCAACATCAATTGTTGCCTCAATACCATCATTAATATCAATAACGAGAATCAGACCTATGGAGGTATTAAGGATTGAGTGATAGAAAGAAACTAGGAAAATATATCTAAACCCTCCGTAATCCTAAAATCAACCCTATACTTAACCCCCAAACTCTCTGACTCAAGTAATTGACCAAGGAGTCTATGCGATGTTGCATCCATGACCTTAACCTTCACGAATGCGCCAATATCTGCTTTCTTCACGGCTATAGGCTTATAGTTATATGAACGAACGATGTAATTCTCACCCCTAAAGTCTATCTCACTGGTAATACCCCACATTTCCTTACCAATGAATGGTTTATTCCTTTCCAAGGCCACTTTGTTAAAGATCTCCGTAGCTACCTTACTCCTCTCCTTCTTAATCTGTTCAGGTACTTGCTCCATGTAGGCGGCCTCAGTAAACGGCCTTCTACTATACCTAGCAAGATTAACCTTATCTATGCTTAACTCCTCGATTAGTCTAACACTGGCCCAAAAATCTTCATCGGTTTCCCCAGGAAAACCAACAATGATGTCAGTGACTATTGTGGCATCGGGGAAAACCCTCCTAATCCTCGTTACAATGTCCTTAAAGAGACTAACTGAGTATTTTCTTTTCATGAGGGTTAATATACGGTCACTACCACTTTGTACAGGGATGTGGAAGAACCTATACACACGCCAATCGGATTTTACAATATCGAGTAGCCTATCAATTACTCGGCTAAGTTCAAGGGGCTCCATCATTCCCAACCTAATCATAAACCTACCATCAACCTTACCTAATATATTCTCAAGTAAATCAGCTAAGTCATAACCCTTATCACGACCATATGCACTAATCTCTTGACCCGTTAGATAGATCTCCCGTGCACCCCTACTAACGGCATTAGCAACGGCGTTAGTAATATCGCTCATTTCATAACTCCTCACTTTACCAAAGCCCATCCTACCAACCTTAGTAACGCAAAAGCTGCAATTACCGAGACAACCAACTTGTATTGGCACGACGTATCTGTGCCCATGAAATTCAGGGTAATAACTAGGTAAGTACTTCATGGGTCTATCCTCATATACATAAATATCGTTGCGCCCATTTACGACTTCATCTATGAACTCAGCACCATGGGATGTGACAAGCACGGCATTGGGCGCCGCATCCTTTATCATTGCTGGTCTAACCCTAGTTAAGCATCCAGTTACAATTAATCTCTTGTTTAGATACTCCTCACTTAACTTCCTTAGAAGCTTCAACTCATTTCTCTCAGCCTCTTCCCTAACGGCGCATGTATTGATAATAATTGTATCAGCCGATTTAATGTCCTCGGTGTACTCCCAGCCCAATGACCTAAGCCTAGTAATCACTATGTCACTATCCGCCTTATTCAACCAACAACCAAATGTTATCACAGTGAATTTATTGGCCATACTACCGTTAATAACAAGGATCCCTAGGCACTTAAAAAACTAGATGCGCGTAAGCAGTGTTTTTAAATGGGCAATCCATTAATAGCCTAAGGATTATGATAACCATTTTAATAATCCACGCAGTATTAATGGCCCTTGGTATAGACCCGCCGGCATCATTCACAGTAACGGGAATCACTTGGTACTACGGATCATATTCAGAACCAGTGAGTAATTATACGCATATATACACAGGCACTGGTATAAACGCCACCATGGTGATTAACATAAATAGCAACTTATCAACACCTGTCAACGTCTCCTACACATTGAGTATAGGGAACCACGTAACTCAGGGTTTATGGGAATTACAACCAGGAAGCAATACATTAAATATAACAGTACCAGCCCTAAACCAGGGTAACTACAACGCATCCCTATCGATATATACAATGGGCTATACCATGAATTACTACTTCACAGTATCCTCAGTAACACCAGGAATAATAATAAACACAACAGTAACGAAATTATACAGTGGCGTACCTCAGGTAGTGTTGCTTAAAATAATGAACAGCACACCCATACCCATAAACTCCACATTAATAACAATAACCGGAACAAACATCGCAGTAAGCAAGAGTATTATTACGGTAAAGCCCCCATTAAATGAAAGCATAACGGTGGTGCCAGGCCCGTATTCATTGGGCACGGCAATATTAACCCTAAAGATTAGCTACACTGATGTCGGGGGTTATGCCTGGAATACTAATGAGACACTTACATTCACAATAGTGCCAACGCCTGTATACCTAGCCCTAAGCACGCAATATAGCACTATTAATTATGGCAATTACCTACCAATAACAATAAATGCAACAACACCCGTAGGCCCTCTACAAGATCAACAATTAAGTATTTATGTTGATAATAATTACGTAGTATCAATAACAACGAATAATTACGGTACAGCCCAGTACTCGTTGTTAGTGAATTATGGCGTAGGATATCACGTGTTAACGATCACCTTCACAAACACCACATACTTCCAGGAGGCAATGATTAATTATACCTTCATAGTATTGCCGGGCACAGTATACATAATGGCCTATGTAAATAATACTAATATAACGTATGGAAGCTCAGTAAATATTTATGTAAAACTATCACCACCAATATCAGGTGGCGTATTAACAATTAGTTATGTGATTAATGGATTATCATCAACAATAGGCAGTTATACTCCCATAAACGGTAGCGTTCAAGTTACGTGGATACCACCACAGGCTGGAACGTACTTAATAACAATCTATTACACAAACCCGCCAAATTATTTACCAAGCTCTACTAATCTAACGATAATTGCCCATAGAGCACCCTGTACCCTATCAATAACAATTAATGGAACTCCAGAGGTACTGCATGAAGTTATAATAATAAGTCACATGGAACCTGTAATCGTTAATGCAAAATTGAATGTATTAATTACGGGCAATAATACATCAGTAAGCGGCGCGACCTACATAAACGCTAGCGGTGTTGGTGAGTATATCTTCATACCTAAATTACCTGGTAATTACTCAATAGCAGTATCATGGTCTGGAAACATCAATTACAAGGGATGCGGCACCACTTATTTCCTGGATATAATGAAGGCCCCATTAAGCCTTTACATGAATGGAAGTAGCGACTTAATTGCCGCAGGCGGCTATGAAACCTTTAGTATAAATATTATGACGAACATCCCAATTAGCTATGTTAATGGGAACTTAACCATAGTTATTAAGAACGGGAACAAGACTGTGAGTATTTATGAAGAGCCGATTACGGGTAATTACATGAAGAGCTCAATACCTTTTCCTAAACCTGGCAATTACGAAATCCTAATACTTTATCCAGGTAATGATTATGTTAATTCAAGCATATACGGACCCTACTACATAACAGTACTACCGGGTTTCCTAGGAATACCCTGGTATATGCTACTTGCTTACCTAACGCCAATAGTACTTGGATCATTAATTGGAATTATTATTAATCATAAGTTCCGTCAAGCATAGCAATTAGCCTTGGCAACTCGGCCACACTACCTATCACGAACTTCGTCGGAAACTCCCTAGCCCAGGTAGAAACCCCTATGTTTATCGTGCCTAATCCATTAACCATGATTATATCCCTTGGATGATCAGTTACGTAGACAACAACAGTCGATGGTAATCCAAGCATGTCGAGCGTCCTCTTAACCAGATCAAGCTTATCATGACCAGGACCTAAATCACCAAGAGACACACAACCCTCAATAAATTCAGTAAATCCATAATACCTTAACTCATCTACCATGCGTGAGCACTCTAATTCCCTTCCTGTGGCTATGACCAGTCTCTTATTCATACTACGTAATACCTTCATGGAGTCCAAAACCCCTGGAAATACCTCACCATAATCCCTCCTCTGTGAATACAATAGCCAGCAATCATGCCAAAACCAGAAATTCCTCGATAAATCACCAAGCACCTCACTTAGAGATGGATCCCTATAATAAACACTGAGTAAGTAGCTAATATCCCCATTTATCTCCTTACCATATTTTGCCGCGCACTCCCTCAATACAGCTAGGAACTTAGGTAGTGTATTAACGAGAGTCATATCAAGGTCTAGTATAATGGCCTTAACGACCATAGTGGGGAATATGTTATGGCTTTAACTCATTAATAAACCATTCCATTAAATCCACCATTAAAATAAAATACTTTAAGAACCTATTTAGTACTGATTAAATAGTGGGTAAGCCTAGGTATAGAATAGAAGTAGTCCTTGAGAGGGATGGTAAGGTATTAATGGATAGCATAACGGCAAGGCTTCTTGAGATCCTTGAAAGAAAAGGTTCCTTATTATCTGTCGTGAAGGATCTCGGTTTACCATATTCAAAAGCTTGGGAATTAATTAATAGGTTAGAAAGTGGATTGGAGATTAAGGTCGTTAATTCAAGGAGAGGCTATAAGGGAGGCATGTTACTCACTATCGAGGGAAGGGAGGTATTGAATACGTATAGGACAATGACGAGGAGGTATGTATGGAATCCTGATGGATCTGTATGTGACACCGTATATGCTGGAAGTGATGATTGTATAGTTAGGGATATAATCAGCGAGATGAGGAGTGAGGGTTACTGCATTGATGCTTATTGGGTTGGTTCAATGAATGGTTTAAGCATGGTAATGAATGGTCTAGCTGACATTGCTGGTATTCACTTGGTTGATCCAATGAGTGGTGAGTATAATGTATCATACATGGACTCACTGGGTGCTTGGGACAATGCTGTTTTAATGAGGGGCTACCTAAGATTATTGGGTATTGTGCATAGGCCATACTTAAGCATTGGTGATTTAACAGACATACTGGGACTCAGAATGGTTAATAGGAACCCAGGTTCAGGCACTAGGCTGGCAACAGAGCTTTTACTTAGTGGTATTGCTAGGCACACGGGATATGATGTGGAGGAATTAAGGAGGACAATAAAGGGTTACAATGATGTTGTGAAAACCCATGTGGAGGTTACTGAAAAGGTAGCTAGAGGCCTTGCTGATTACGGAGTGGCAATAACAGGGCAGGCACTTGCGATGGGTCTCTCCGTCAAGCCCATAGCCCTTGAGGAGTTCGATATTATAATATCTAAGACAAGTATTGATAAACCAACCGTTAAGGAGTTCATACGTAGGATAAACAAGGTTAATTTAAGACCAGGTTATGTGATTCTAAGGAACACTGGCGAGCTCTACTCTAGGTAATCATAATCGCTACCGCCAACATACACATTATGAAGAACCCTATAAAGAGCATCAAGGCCCTCACCAGTTTTCGCGCTTATTGGTATTGGCTTTGACATAGTACCAATGGCAGTCAGGATATCCGTTAACCTAACACTTAGGTCAGTCTCCAACTTATTAACCTGGTTTGACAATAATGCTTCCCTGAGTAAATCCGTCTCCTCGCTCCATTCAAGTATTTCATCAACCACGGATTTATCAAGCAAGTCAATCTTATTGAGCACGTTTACCTGAGACATATTAAACCTAAACTGGGTTGATAATGATAATAGCATTGATGATACGTAACCACTTGGTGTCTGGGCCTGTGTTGCATCGATTACGAATACTACGGCAGACCTATCCATACTAAGCCTATTAATTAATACGGAACCAACACTCCTAAAGGCGAAGAGCTCCATCTGACCTGGCGTGTCTATGAGCACGTAATTAGCACCAATATCCATTACTTGGTTCTTTATCTCCTGGGCCCTGACAGCCAGCATGTCTATTGCAGCTATTATTGAACCATTGGGGCCAAGCTTGTACTTCCTCATTAACTCCCTAGCCGAGATCACATCCCTGATGTCTATATCAGGGACGTAGGGCACGTACTCCACAGCAGGATCGAGATTAACAATAGCGACGTCATATTGATTATTCTCAAGCCATTCAGCAAATGTACTAACAAGTGTTGTTTTTCCTGAACCAGCCGTGCCAACTATAAATACTGTGAACATTACGTATGGTAAATAAATTACCTTAATAAAAAACTTCCGAACCACCCACTAAACACTCATGTATAATGTGGCGATTAAAGCCCTGGCCGTGGCATCACTAAGAAGCATATACCTAATACCATTTCTTAAACCCAAATAATTAGATACCACCGTTACTAATGCACCACTCATTAATGACCCAATTAGTGTCCCAATACCATAAAATAGGTTGTATAGGCTGACGGCTGTTCTTCTATCCTCAGAATTATCATAGACGAATGATATATATGCAACATTTGATGCGGAATTCGTGAAGCCCGCTATGGTATTCGCCACGTAAATCACGTATACATTATTGGCCAGGGCATAGGACAATGGGAATGTTATGAGTAAGAATCTCCCTAGAAACATTATCAACTTCCTATTCCTATCAAACCACTTACCAACATGTCTCTGGAGAATTAATGTTGACACACCACTAATAACATTAACAATGGCTAACTGCTCAGTATTCATATTAAGTAAATAGACCTGCGCTAATGGAAATAAAGGCCACGCAAAGCTCCATACAATCGCAAACAAGGTATTTATCAGGAGAAACCTTATCAACTTCCTGTTATTCCTAATCGTAGACAGCAATCTATCAGTGACCTGGCATTCAGGATCCATTGGTTCCATGTTCCATATATTAATTACATTCATAAGAATGAGAAATGCGCTAGTGATGAATACGTAATGCATTAATGCGTAGTTACTACCAACGATTAGGCCTGTCATTAACGTTGCCAATAAACCACCTATGGAACCATAAAATGCATAAGTAGCTAATACCTGACCCCTACTTCCTCTACTCATTCTCTCCATGATTAAGGCCCATGCAAAGGAATTAGCACCACTGACAATGGCTATGGCAATATACGTAATTAAGTATAGTGTTGGATTCCCATAGGCAATAAACGCCATTGTAAACCACAAAATAGCAAGTAATAATGTCGATAATTTCAGCAATTGTTCAATACGACTAGTCCTCCTTAACGGTACTTGAACAACACCACTGAAGAAAGATGAAGCTGATGACACAAGACTAATACCAATACTTGGTACGCCAATAACGGCCGCCAAGAAACTCATGAAAGGTGATACAAGTCCATTAGCGAGGTTCTGGATTAATACGTAATTTTTCAATTTCTTATTATCCATACACCTCATTAATTAATACTAAACCATATAAAAACCATACCCAGCAGAACGTCAGCCCGGGTCCTCTCGATCATTTAAAATCACACTGGTCTAGTACTCATCACTGTAAATACGTAGTAACTCTAAGAAATAAGGCTTATGCGTTAAGAACCCTTGATTGATAGGTAAATTAAGTCACCAATAAATAGCACCAGGATAAAAAATGCTATTATGAATATTATCATCATACTAGTGGAATCATATAAAGAGTATAAGGCAATGGTTAGTAAGGGTAATGAATAGATTAGGGCGTTCATACGACCAACATCAAATAATTTCCTACTAGCCCTAGAATATATAATGATTGACTCCAAGAATAATGCTATACTTGATATTAAATTAATAATAAGAACATTAAATATGGAACTCTCTGGTATTAATGAAACGGCAGTAGAAACCATGGGTAAATCGAGGTCAAGATCATAAACATCAATAACCCTAATAAAACCCCTCCTCACTCTATTGAGAAACACCCTGCCACTAACGGTTAATCCAAGTGCCGTAACATAAGACACGTAAATCCTATACCAAGGCTCAACCCATGAAATTAATGTTAAAATCACCGCAGTAGCACCAATTAAATATAAAGGCACTAGATAGTTCAATCTTTCCTTAATATACGATAACCTATAATCAATACTAAACCTAAATGCGGAGGCATACTCTAAAATAAACCAGGAAACACCCAACAAGCCAAAACCAACACCCAACAACCACAAAAACATCAATACAAAAAACAACAGGTAAACAAAAAACTAACTCAACGTATTAAGCAAAAGGAACCATTAAGTGGTGGACCGGCCGGGATTTGAACCCGGGATCTCCCGCGCGCCGAGCGGGCATCCTTCCAGGCTAGACTACCGGCCCTCGATATGGAACAACCCTGGGAATTTAAGCTTTTCGCGAATTTATCATTAGTTCAGGGCTCACATATTCCTCGCCATTTAATGGTTTTTATATTCGCTTAGTCTCTTTATCTTGAATGATTAATTGAAATAATGATACATCCAATAATTTTTGCGTGAGCACCGGAGCCAATTTCCTTAGGATGATTGAGGACATGCAGAGGTTGTTTACTAAGCTCTATGATTTAGCAATGACAATACAAGGTGGCGTATTTATAATACATGTGGCAATTCCTAATGAACCAGGTACTTTGGGTAGGGTCTTAACTACAATAGAGGCAGCTACGGGACTTAACCTATTACTAGCCTATGCCTATGGATGGCCTGGTGAAGCAATAGGCTATGCCTTACTGGTATATCCAGCAGGTAATACTGATGAAATAGGTAAGAAGCTCGTTGAAGCATCAAAATCGGCTGGAGCTATAATACTTGGTGCCTATAAAATAGAGAATAAAATGCTATGATTTTAATTTAAGTGGACATTAAAATCACGTATACCTAACACCATTTGGATCTAGTTTATTTAGGAATTGCAGCTCTTCGGTGTTCACCGTCTCGAGCATATTTAATGGCTCCCTAACCCTTGGCTTAAAGGCCATATTATTAATTACATCATCAAAGCTAACCCTTGGGAATAAGCCCGTCAATACTAATTCCCCCGCGTCGTGATCAAACTCAAACATAGCCTTTGGCGTGCATATTGTTAAACTTGGTCCTTGCCTTGTAGGTCCCGGCGCTGTAATGAAGTCAACCCTATCCACTAATGTCCTCCTTGAATGCTCACTAAGCCACATTATTATTCTACGGGCTCTCCTATATAGATAGGCTGCAGCTGCACCACCTGGTAACCTAACCCTTGGCCTCTCATAATTACCAATTACTGATAGGTTCATGTTTCCATGTCGATCAACCTGCGCTGCGGAGAAGAACATAACGTCAAGTTGACCACGCCTAGCCAAGTCAAATGCATCTAGGCTTGTTATGAAGCCCCTACCATTAATGAACGAGTATGGATCCCCTGATGAAGGCATCACTGTAATGTCTCTAGGTTCATACACCTCGGCTACATTTATGAACCAAATACTCAATCCCCAATACCTGGCTAATGCAATAGCTAATACTGCAGGGACGGATGTTAAGCCCGTATATGCAATATCGCCATCCCTTAATTGCTTTGCCATGCACTTAATGATGTTATCCATATCAGCCATGTACGAACACCCCAAGCACCTTCTCAATGCTTAATCCCGCCTTAACACTATCAAAGTACTTCTTAATAACATCATAATCAGCTCTATAATAACCGTACATTGATGTTGGCCACGCGCCCTTTGGTGAATGTACCACCGCAGTCACCATGAAGCCTGGTATTGTTAATAGCTCTGGGTGCTCTCTGAAATAATCCTCACTTACTATTTCCTCGGCCGTAACTATAACTCTCTTAGCAGCTTGAATTTTAAGTAAATCCTCATATTTAGGACCGTATATTTCAATATCGCCTTTCTCATCAGCCCTATGCGCATGTACTAAAGCTACATCAGGCCTTATGGCCTTAACGGCAATTAACTCCTGGTCATTAAATGGATCCTTAATTATTTTCCAAATACCTCTCTTAACATTTAATGGAACTAAATCACTATCTAAAGCAATTGCTGATGGCATGAAGGGAAACCCATAAGACCCAGCGCGGAGTCCTGCCATCACGCCCTCACAAACATCCTCAATGAACTCCACCTCACCACTCTCCACCATCCTCCTAAATCCAGGTGCAATGCCGAAGTGCTCGAAGGTAACCATCGCAGCCCTAATCCTCCTAACCCTACCCGATATCGTTAATAAGTCAAAGGCCAGACCAGGCTCCCTATCTACCAACGCCAAGTCCCTCTTATTTGACCTAGCTATGGCTATAGCCATTGCCATAGGATTACGATGAAAGGACATGCCGCCAATAGCTATTTCATCACCGTTATTAATCAAGTCCAGGGACTCCTCGATACTCATCAACTTATTTTTAGCCATACAGTATACTAGTAATTAAAAGGGTATTAAGTTTTATGATATGAATGCCTTAGGCGCAATTAATACCTCATCGCCATCGTTAAGATTAGTAGATAATCCCCTTAGCCAGTGTATGTCTCTGCCGTTCACAATCACTATATAATTCTCATTAAGTTCATCACGCCTGAGCAGCATCCTCGGAATTTCTGGATTTAACTCGCCAAGCTTCATTATTAGATCCTTGACTGTATATCCATTCGGTACTTGAATGGTTAGGCTTATGGCATTAACAAGCTCATGTAATTGCGCAGATAATACTACCCTCAAATTCATAATTCATCAGGAGCAAACCGAATCAACAAATGCTTTTGCTAATTCCCTGGCTCGGTCTATTGAATTCGTTTCTTCGATACATGCGTTCTCCTCATCCTTCATATAGACTATGTATTTACCACCCACGTCATATATCATACCCCTACCAAAGCAATTCTCCTCAAGTAGTGTCTGATAAGCCTCAATAGGCTCTTTATTGGATAAACTATCTATTATGCTCCTCACCCTGTCATTATTGCACTCCACTAAATATGTGCAGATTACCGCCTTTTAAGTGTAATGCTAATACTTAATTAGCCTAGGGCATTATCGTTATAGGGAATGAGCAGGGAATATCCACGATATCCGCTGGTTGGTGTTGGCTCTATAGTTATTAAGGACGGAAAGATTTTACTGATAAGGAGAGGTGCAGAACCTAATAGAGGTAAGTGGTCAATACCTGGCGGTATGGTCGAGCCCGGCGAAGATCCTGATTACGCTGCCTTAAGGGAACTAAGGGAGGAAACCGGCATTATTGGTAAGGTAATTGGGCTCTTTGGTATTTATCAATACTTAGAACGTGATTTTGAAGGTAGGATTAAGTACCACTTTCTACTTCTTGATTACTTGGTCGAACCAATAGGCGGAACACCTAAGGCATCCAGTGATGCTATAGAATTAAGGTTTATTGGATTAAGGGAGGCATTGAATTTGGATCTAACGGACACAGCAAAGCAGTTATTAATGGATTTATTGGCTTCTGGACCAAGACCATGTGGTGGTGGCTTAATTAAGCTCACTCATTAGTATCTAATTTCAAAATCATCGAATTCGTTCTTAGGCTCCTCATACTCAACCTCAACATCCTCAATAATAGCACCAGGCGGTCCTTTGTTAACTATACTCACTAATTGCTCAATGGAATCATCGGGGCCTTCAGCAACGATCTCTACAGTGAACCCATCAGGTAAATTCCTAACAAAACCCTTAATACCCAGCCTTTTAGCGTTTCTTCTTACAAATGCCCTAAACCCGACTCCCTGAACAATACCTTTAACTAACACGTGAATTCTCTTCATTATTGTCTAAAATAACGTTTTAAATTAGGGCTTTAAAGGGTAACTAACGTGTTGATTACCGATGTTAATAAAATAATTAAGGCATTGCCAGGAATAGTACTATTCATAAGCTTATTAATTTTAGTGGGCGTTAATGCTATACGTATATTGATCACTATCGCATTATTTATATTATTTTATGAATTGTTTAGGAAGTATCCACTACGGAATAATTGGTTCCTAATTCCATTAACTTCGGAGGTTATCCTTGCATTATCAATAATGTTCATAATAACAAATACCTATTTCTATGATGAGTTAGCAGTATTTATTGGAGTTATTGCGATGGTACTATCACTAAGGATTGCTGATTCTAGAGCTACGGCAGCCTTAACGCTACTGTATGTTTTATATCTATTTTATAGGGGATATGTGAATCCTGCACCACCTGCATTTTATCTATTGGTTAATTCCCTGCTTATTTTCATGATATCTTTCATAATCACAATAAGAAACTCAATCCTAATGTATAGGATAGATTTTTCTGAGGATATTATTGATAGGGTAATAACGTACCTAGGTATATTACTAATAATACCAGCGGCTGTAATACTCTTTATTCTAAATCAAACCTATACGTACATGGTGTTAGTACCATCAATAGTATCTGCGGTTCCAATGATGAGGAGATTCACTGGCTATATTTCCGCGGCATTGATATTATTAACATTGATTTATGGCGTTTACCCAGTAATTAAGCCTTATTGGTTAGGCGTTGCAGCCTTAATACTCATATTTATAATAATGTACTTAAGACCGACTAGGTTAAGATTTGTCAAGGAATTGAAACCACCAATATCATGGTTAGGCGCATGGTTAGGTGGTAAGTATTTAATCGATGACATAGTAGCAACGGGTGGTTTTAGTTACGTACTTAGGGGTAGAGATGAATGGGGCAGGATCTATGCTATAAAGGTACTTAAGGACAAGGACTCGAGAGGCAATCCCCTGGCCAGCGATCCTAAAGTAC
This sequence comes from Vulcanisaeta sp., assembly GCF_049966235.1. Lineage (NCBI taxonomy): Archaea > Thermoproteati > Thermoproteota > Thermoprotei > Thermoproteales > Thermoproteaceae > Vulcanisaeta > Vulcanisaeta sp. Next base: position 228,991 of record NZ_JBMFVA010000001.1, on the reverse strand, counting down.
TTTCATCGTTTAAGAAGGAGATGAGTGAGTATTTACTCATTGAGAGCCCTTATATTGTTAGGGTATTTGAGGTTCACATACCGCCGGATGAGAAAATACCCTATAAATCACTTGAGGATTATTTGAATGAACCACCATACGTAGTTATGGAGTACATGGAGGGAGGATCACTAAGAGATCTAATGAGGGAGAAAGGGCCTTTGGAACTTAATGAGTTCGTAAGGCTTGCGTACTTAATAACCCTGGCATTATCAGAACTTCATAAAGCGAACATAATACACCTAGACCTTAAACCGGAGAATATACTGTTTAAGGATAGAAATAGAAGGATCGTGAAAATAGGCGATTTAGGCGCGGCTAAGATAATGGTTGGCGGTAAATCCTACGTATCACAATTCTCAATAGCATACGCAGCGCCCGAGGTTAGTAGAGGAATCGCCGATATTAGAACTGATATTTACTCACTTTCATGTATATTCTACGAAATGCTAACGGGCATGAATCCACACATTCATAGATTAAGTAGTGGACAAGCCGCTGTACCCTTAATAAATAGTTATAGGCCTGACATACCGCCAGAATTGGCGTCATTAATAATGAGAGGTCTTGAATTAAATCCATCACTGAGACCGACAAGTACTGAGGAGATCTTGGCAATTCTTAGCAAGTTTCTAAATAATGCCACCTAACTATTGTGATTTCTCCTCAGCAATAACAGATAGTTTAATTACGGTATAGTAACCAAGCCTAACAACTATATCATTACTAAACCTATACTCATTTATTCTCCTAAAGGAACCACTATCGAGAACGTAAGTACCATTTGTACTATTTAAATCCTTAATTAATAATTCATTACCAACCATTGTTATTACAGCGTGTTTTCTTGAAACTGTAGGATCGGGTATTATGACCATGTTCTCAGGACTTCTGCCAAGGGTTATTTCCTTAATTATTGATAAATCAAATACCACCTTAAAGTCCTTCATGAAATCCCTAGGACTTTCAATAAATGTCAATTCGAGTCTGCCTAAATTGCTCCTTACGGTTTCCGTACCAAGTAGTTCCATTCTCTTAGTCTCCTCATTAGACCCCATTATGTATTAACTCAGAATTCGAAACAACTTATAAGAGTTACTTCTATACTAATTTTTAGGATTTAGTCGGCGTTTCTTGACTGCCCTGCGAAGCCGGTGGTGTTGAAGACTGCGTTTGAGCTGGCTTAGTAGCTGGTGGTGCCGTTACTGTCTCTCTACGTATTGGTGCCTTAGCCATCGCCATCTTCCTCTTCCTCTCATCCTCAGACCTAACCTTTAGTATGCCTAGGTAAATGGCACAGTTTATGCAATATGTCTTAGTTACGTAATACCTAGGCACAATCGCCCCCTGCTTCTCAAGCTCTCTTGCGAGGTCAGCCGGCACGGGCGAGTACGGTACAGTAACCCTAACCGCCTTAGACCTAGGCACTAGCTTACCACAATTATCGCAGTAAACCATTGGTTCCTTACCCTTATCGCCCTTATGGCGTCCCCTATTCTTCCTCTTCTTCGGCATATTCCTGAAGCCATACATTAAGCCTCTTAAAAAACATACCCCCTTCGTAATTACGTGCCGAACAAAACGGTTTTATCTACCTCATAAGGTTTTTAATCATTAATTAATGATTACCTATGAGAATAATGAAGGAAGCAACATTATATAAGGCATTACCTGATGGCAGGGTTGAGTGTACGGCATGCGCAAGGAGGTGTAAGCTTTCTGATGGGCAATATGGGTTTTGTGGTGTTAGGTGGAATTTAGGTGGTAAACTTTACCTGATGGTTTATGGGAAGATCTCGGCAATAGCCGTGGACCCAATAGAGAAGAAACCCCTTTATCACTTTAACCCAGGTTCAATGGTGCTCTCCTTCTCCACGTATGGCTGTAGCTGGGCATGCCAATACTGCCAAAACTTTGACATAAGCCAGAGAAGGATTCTTGAGGGATTTGAGGTAACTCCAGAGAAGATAATCGAGTTAGCGGAGACCTACGGAACCCAAGGCATTACATATACGTATAATGAACCATCAATCTTCGCAGAATTCGCGCATGACGTCGGAATCCTCGCAAAGAAGAAGGGATTATTTAATACGTTCGTTACGAATGGTTACATGACTGATGAAGCCATTGATTACATATCTAAATTCCTCGATGCGGCTACTGTGGATTTTAAGGGTAACGCTGAGCCTAAGTTCCTGAGGAAGTTCTCATTAGTTCCCGATCCAGAGCCCATATTCCAGACAATCCTTGAGATGAAGAGAAAGGGAATATTCGTTGAGATTACGGATCTCGTAGTTCCTGAGATAGGTGATAACCTGGAGTATGCCCATAAGCTTGTCAGGTGGATAGTGGATAATTTAGGGCCCGAGACGCCCATACACTTCCTAAGGTTTCACCCTGATTATAACGTTGATTACCTACCACCAACACCCATAGAGACACTGGAGAAGCATGCTCAGGTGGCTAAGAAGGAGGGACTTAAATACGTCTATATTGGTAATGTTCCTGGGCATAAACTCGAAAACACCTATTGTCCAAGTTGTGGCAGGGTTGTGATTAGGAGGAGGGGTTTCGACATATTGGAGGTTAATTTAACGGATGATGGCAGGTGTAAGTTCTGTGGTGCTAAAATTAATATTGGTGGTAGGGTATGGTCGACATGGAGATTAAGTGATAGGTTCGCCTACGTACCTATTGAATTATTGTCTAGGTATGTTAGAGTAACTAGGGAGCAGATCGAGGAACTTAGGAACAAGATACATGTTAAAAGACAGGAGGGTTAGGTTAACCTCTTAATCTCAATATTAGTGATACAGAATACCCTGCCTGATAGGTTAGCAGTATTTCCATTGATTAGCATTGTTATACCCGTAGTCTCATCGGTGAGATTAAGCTGGTTAGTGGGGAGTACTATGCTTATTGTGCTGACATTAACATAGATCCTAACCACGTACTCCTCATTATACTTATCAATAAGTGTTAATACAAAAAGTGATAAATAATCACTTGCCTTATGCTCCTTCCAACCCAGCAGCCAATAATCATCGCCATACCTACTATTAACGCTCCTTAATAATGACGTGAATTCAATATCATCAAAACACTTACCTATGGCCAAGTTCAACTTCCTTAGAAATCTCCTCAAATTCCTAGTAGATCCTTTAGCTAACTCTACGACCATTTCATTTCGTTAATGGGAATTGTTTAAAAACATGTCCCTAAAAATAATAATTATGCACGGTAAATTAGGTATTAATGACTTATTAATTACCATAAATAATGTAAAAATAACTTGATTAACCAATAATAAATTGGTAAAATTATACATTACTTACTCACGACATTAACCCTAACCTTAATACCATTGAGCAATGGTGTACCTGCATACTTACCCTTAACGCGCCCTGTAATACTATTTATTGGCTTACCATCAAGGTCAATAAGACTACTCTTATAAATCAATGCCACACCAGGAGGCACATTATCATCCCTAACAGCCCTAGCCCTAACACTACCAAACTCATTCTCCAAAACAACAATACCCTCATAATCATGAGTATAAACCACAGGTTCTAGATTGCCGTAAATCTCGCGGAACTGCGTATTCGTATAAAGTGGGTGCGAAGTAAAAACTAGTCTAATCTCATAACTACTCAATTCACTGGGCTCTACGAGATTAGGCAGTGGAAACGCATCTGGCTCATTAGTGGGTAAATACTTTGGCTTAATCTTAATGACCTTCCTCTCCCTCAACTCCTCCAATGTAATACCAGCAGGCCTTATGGCTCTATCCACGGCCTCCCAGGGATCCTCAAGAAGTAGTGGATGAGAAATCTCAAGCTCCTTAGCTAATCTACGCATTAAGTCAACCTCCGTTATACCCTTAGGAGACTTAATTGGTTCATTGTAAACCAGGTAATCATGCCAATAACTATAAATTACGTCATACTTCTCAAGGAACGTCGGCGCCGGAATAACGACATTAGCTAGCTTAGCCGTTTCGGACCAGTATGGGTCATGAACAATTAATGTGACCCTGCCCTCACGAACAGCCTCAATCAGCTTGTCACCACCTGGTAGGGTAACCACAGGGTTCTCATTCCAGGCATACATGATATCGACCTCACCACGCTCAATGTAATCCCCAAAATCAGCCATGGGTATAACCCTAGATGACTTGGCCATGTGAAGACCTCTAAGGTAGTCAAAGTCTATTCCCCAACCCAGAGAGTTCGAGTAATAATAACCCCTCTCTAGACCGACTAAGGCTGGGATTAGTGAAATCATACCAATGGCATCACCGCCATTTAGGGAACGCCCAAGAGCAAAACCGATCAGCGTTAATGGCTTATAACCATGGTAAAACTCAGCGAGCCATTTAATGTCATCGATGGACACGCCGCTAATCCTTGATAGATAATCAAGCGAGAACTTCCCGACGTAGCTAGCCAACTTCTCAAAATGCCTAACCTTACCCTCGACAAGACCCTCCTCAATAAGCACCTTGATTATGCCGAGTGCCAAAAACACGTCGGTACCAGGCTTAACTATTATTGCCTTATCCGACTTCCTAGCTGTGTCACTGAATCTAACATCAATCGCCACCTTGAACTTCTTAATGAATAAAGCCCATATATGAGGCGCCGACACACTAGCAGGAAATGCCCAGAACACGGCAGCCTTATACTTAACGAAATCCTCAGGCAGGGCACCCATGCTGGTGCCGTAATGCGACCTGATGGCTGCGTGACCCTCCGCAGAGCATATGGACCTATCAGTCTGTGATGCGCCAATGACATTAAACAGCCTATCTGGGAAATACCACGTGAGTAATCCCTGGTTTCCGTCATAGTCTGTACGTAGTATCCTGGCCGGATCCTTCTTTATGGCCTCCCCGAGTAGTCTTGCCACGTATTTAATGACCTCATCAATACTGACCTCCTTACCATCTATGTAGGCCGAAGTAACCCTATTTCTCTCATTCCTAATTAGGTCAGCCCTACCCCTGGCGCATGTGAAGCCATTAATCGGGAATATGTTAAGTGGCCTATAGTTCTCGTCAAATATGCATGTGTCGTAGCAGTCCCTCGTGCATGCAATTACCATGTTAATTAGTGGTCAATCACGTACTAGTTATAAACTAATTCCCAGTGATAAGTGAGGATTGACCATGAGCAGGGTATTCGATGTAATAGTAGTTGGTGCTGGTTCCACGGGAATAACAACGGCTTACTACCTCGCCAAGGAGGGCCTTAGGGTCTTGGTCATTGATAAGCATGGTGTCGCTCAAGGAATGACAGCATATTCTCTAGGCCTCGTTAGGAGTTACTATGCGAATGAGGATGTGGCTAGTATGTCGCATTACAGTCATGAATTCTTCATGAACTTCGAGAAGGAATTCAGCGTTAATGTGTTCACGAAGACAGGCCTCCTGGTCCTTGGTAACGATGAGGCCGACATGAGGAAGACCTTTGAAATGCTACGTAATGTTGGTGCCAAGGTTCGATTACTGGGTAATGATGAGATCCGTGAAATGTTCGATATAGATACTGCACAGGATGAGGTCGGTATTTATGAGGAGGATGCGGGTTATGTGGATACGGGCCTATACACAAACACAATCATGAATAGGGCTAGGGAGTTGGGTGTTGAGTTAGTTATTGATGAGGCACGTGTTCAATTTAATGATGATAAGGTAATTGGCGTGAGACTCGTTAATAGTGACGATATTGTAAGGGCTGATCACTACGTTATCGCGACAAATGTATGGACACCAAAGTTACTACCTCAACTAAACCTGCCAATTAAAAATATTATTGAGAGGGTGGTTAGGGTTGACATGGGTAGGTCACTACCCAACGTATTTGATTACGTGAATAACTTCTATATAAGGCCTGAGGGTTCGACTAACGGATTAATGGGACTATTGTACCCACCCGAGGATGTTTGGCCGGATCCAGATAACTTCAACCCACTAGCTGAGCCTGAGTTTGACTATGCCGTTGGTGTCATGGAGAATGCAGCCAGGAGGTTGCCGTGGTTCGTAAATGCCAAGTACCTGGGCGGTTGGAGGGGCCTCTACGATGTTACACCTGATTGGATGCCAATTATTGATGAACCTATTAAGGACTTGGTTATTGTTGTTGGTTTAAGTGGCCACGGATTTAAGCTGACACCGGCCTTCGCCATCATGGTCACGGAACTAATAAAGTATGGAAAAATAAAAACGTTTAAGGACATATTCAGACTAAATAGATTCAGGGAGGGAAGAACAATACAGGGAATAGTGCAAGAAAAGGCTGCGTTTTAATGAGATTCACGGATATATACTTTTTGTCCTCCTGTGTATGTTTCTAGTACCTTTATGTTTCTTAGTTCCTTATCGCCTACGCTTAGTGGGTCTTTATCGATTATTATGAAGTCAGCTAGGTAACCTGGCTCGAGCTTTCCGAACTCATTCTCCTCACGGAGTAGGTATGCAGAACCATACGTGTAGTAGTGGAGGACATCTACCACGCTTACCCTCTCATTACCCGTATACTTACAGAGCTCTATACCCTCATAGCAGCCCCTGGTAACCGCCGCATACACGGTCTCCCATGGATTTAGCGGCTCGACTGGCGCGTCTGTGCTGAAGCCGAGCATGATACCATTATCGATCAGCGTCTTGAATGGGTACACGTACCTAGCCCTATCAGCACCAACCCTATTCACGACCCACCAATCGCTAATAATGAAATGGGGCTGAACGGCTAATACGATGCCGAGCTCCCTAATCCTCCTTATTAAGTCCTCCCTGAGGACTGAGGCGTGTTCAATCCTATGCCTAAGGTATGGGGCATTGCTCACCTTACCATAGACTTCGAGAATAGTCTCGATCATCCTATCTCCAATACCATGAATCGCAAGCTGAAGACCAGCCTCATCACTCCTCCTAGCAATACCCATCAACTCATCAAAACCATAATTAGGCTTACCAGAGTTACCTGGGTCATCACTATACGGCTTAGACAGCCAGGCGGTTCTCGCGCCGAGAGATCCATCGGCGATGACCTTAATGCCATTGATCTTCAGGTACTGGGATCCAAAGCCGGCCTTAATACCGAGCTGTCTCAGTAACTCGATAACGTCAATTCCATGATCAAATGGGTTCAGGTACGCCCTAACTCTAATTGGTAATTTACCGAGTTCCCTCTCAATCATTATTAATGATTGTAAACTCCTAAGGTCCACAGACACGAAGCCCATTGTTGTAACGCCAAGCGACGCTGCGTACTTCATTGCATTGATCATGAAATCTCTATAGTCATTAACGGTGTATGAATCCCGAATCACCTCCTCAACCCTATCTAGGGCGCGCTCGACAATAATTCCAGTCGCATCACCCCTCTCATCCCTAATCACATCCCTATCCACTGCATTTAAGAGCCCAGTTAACTCCATAGCCCTCGTGTTAAGCACGGCAGCATGACCACAGACCCTAACCAGCATGACGGGTCTATCGCTGACCACCTCATCAATGTCGAACCTACTCGGCCAACGCCTCTCCCTAAACAATTCCTGATCCCAACCCCTACCCATTACCCACCTGGTCTTAACACTCTTCACATACTCCCTAAGCCTACTCTTCAACTCCTCAATACTATCAATACCCCTTAAATCCAGTGTCGCCAGGTTAATGCCTATCGAGTCCAAGTGCGCATGGGCGTCGATAAATCCTGGCATCGCAACACGGCCCTTTAAGTCCACCTTCTCGAGCCCAAGGGCATCCGCAATCCTCAATGCTCTTGTTTCATCACCGACATAAACAACCCTATCACCAACTACAACCATAGCCTCAGCCTTAACCAGGGGCTTGAATGATGGATAAACCAAACCATTAAACAAAACAAAGCCGCTAACCATTATCTAGAGTTATTAAAGCGCATATGTAAGTGTTACTGGTAAAAGTCGATGGGCACCTTAATGATCGAGGCTATCCTAGACGCTGTGGTTAGGTTTGCCCTGGCCCTGATTATCTCGTTACCGCACACGAAATTAACCATGTAATATCTGCCGTGTCTAACCATGACGACCCTATCAACCCTCAATTCCCTATGGTATAATTCTGAGAATGAGAGAATGATCGCAATGACTATTATGCTGATGAAGAAGTTGTAGGCTATTAAAAAGAAGGATAGAACAATTAGTAACACCGTAGTCGAGGTACATAACTTAACCAGTATACTATATTCATAAACCGTGACGCAACGTCCATATACATCACTTAGAGAAACACCACCCACTAAGAATTAATGAGAGTTGTGAATTTTTAAATTTACATAACTCGGCAACGTCACTAACTGAGATAGCCGGGATATCTTTAGTAAAAGAGTATAAGTAAGGAAATCAGGAGGATATTTTGTGAGGACTAACGATCCATGGTGGACCGGCCGGGATTTGAACCCGGGATCTCCCGCGTGCAAGGCGGGCATCCTTCCAGGCTAGACTACCGGCCCAAGGAGAAAGTCGAGAACTAAGAAATTTAAGCTTTTGCCTGTGCTTGACCTAGTTCCTTCTCGTAAACAATGAACTTGCCGTAGTAATTCTCGAAGTCTCCCTCCTCCGTGGCAAGTACCTCGGTTTTGATAGGCGTTGTTGGTGGCCCTATGGAGAATTCACCAAGGCCTATGCCTCTTCCGACGTACACCTCGTCTATCATGGTCATTACAAAGTCCTCAATGGCCCTCGTACATAGCCAGTGTCTTCTTGTTGTGCAGAAGTAGCCATTAGTCCTTTTTAATGCCTCCCTGATTACTTCCCGAATTGCCTCTCCACGGACTATACTTACTTGGCTTGGCCTTGCCACGCCTGTGAATAGGGTTAACACTTCGTGGAATCCCAGGGACCTCGCTAGGCGTCGACTCGGCTCGTTCCAATCAGCGATCATTAGCATCGCGTACCTAATACCGTTTTTCACGGCTTCATTGAGTACGTACTCCGTTAATGCCTTACCAATGCCCATCCTTCTATAGCTGGGGTGGATTCGAATTCCCTCAAGCCATGCCGTGCTTGTTTCCCTAATCAATACCATGTTTACTACGCCTACTATTCTGTCCTTAATAATTGCAACGTAGGCCGTGCCCTCATTAATCCACTCATTAATAACACTAGGTATGTAATCACCCCACTGAAACGTATTCCTAGTGAACCCTATTACTTGCTCTGCATCACTGGATGATGCCTTTCGTATCGTCAATTCATTCATTGTGGCCGTAAATGCCAAATACCGCTATTTTTACCTTTTCCCGCCAACCTTGCAATAAAGCACTTAAACATATCTTATGAAAATTATTTTTCGTGGGTTCATTCACCCTAAACTTCAGTAATGGTACCTTAATCGTGGAAGGACCTGCAACTATAACCGTGGCGAGCGGGCAATGCGAGGTGTTGGGCTACCCCGTGAATGGTTCATTAAGTGTTGAAAGGTTTAGGGTTTTGCCCATATTCGCCAGGGGTTCATGCACATTATCCGTTAGTGGGGGTTCCGTTAGGTATGTTGATGGTAGTACAATACCAAGCGATTGGGATGAGCTTAATCTCGAGGGTATTGCCTTAATAGTTGGCGATATCGATTCTGGCAAGACCACACTAACCACGTATCTACTGAATAAGCACGTTATCCGGGGCTTAAGTACATGCGTCATAGATGCCGATGTTGGTCAGTCATCGATAGGGCCTCCCGGTGTTATTGGGCTTTCCTGCGTTGGATTACCAACGCCAACATTAGAGGACTTACACATGATGAGCGGGTTCTTCATTGGTTGTAACAGTCCATCACAATGCATTGGTCGGTTTATCGGCGGGGTTAGCACTATGGTTAGGGAGGCCTTTAGTAGGACGCCGGGTCTCGTGTTGGTTGACATGCCTGGTTGGGTTGTGGATGGCGGTATTGAGTTGATAAGGAATGTCGTTGATGCGGTTGGTGCGGATTACGTAGTATCCATAGGCATTAACCTACGCTTAAGGTCAGGTGTTAAGGTAATTAATGTTTCTAGATCAAAGTACGTAAGACCCAGAGACTCAGATGAGAGGAGGTTTCTGAGGAATCAAGCATTACGTAGGTACTTAAGTGGTGAGTTGGTTAATGTCAATATCGAGTTAAACAAAATCATTGGTAACTCAGTGATTGAGTGCATAGTCAATAATTGCGGTCATTACGTGATTGATAACGTGGCTAAGGTCACCAGGCATGGTAGTGTGGTCAAGGTCCCGTCTAGGCTCTTTAATAATGTATTCATTGGCTTGGTGCGTAGGGGTTTCCTGGTAGGCTTTGGCGTGATTAAGGAATTTAATCTTAAGGAGGGTATAGCCAACGCCCTTGTCACCACAGATTACTTTGAGGAGGCAGTCATGGGTAGGCTACGTGTTGACCCGGAGAAGCTTGAGGAGATTGAACCATTTCCACTACTTTAATAGCCTGAGACGTAGATTGCTGTGACGATGTTTAGGTTACTGCCCGTCCACCCAGTACGTATTATGGTGTTTGCCCTTTCGAATATGACCGCGGTATTGTTATTACGTAACTCATTCACTGGGTCAATACCTAACTTAATGGCTTCCTCGATTAGGTGACCATCAGCGACACAGCCCGCTGCATCCATGTTTCCGTCGATTCCATCGGTCGCCATGGAAATCATGGAGACTCCATCAACGCCCCTCACCGATAATGCGAAACCCATGCATATCTCCGTCGTCCTACCACCCCTACCATTACCCACCACCGTAACCGTAGGCTCACCACCAGATAGGATCAAACCACGCCGAATCGGGACACCCCTAAACCTGGCCTCCAGTGCTACACTCGCCAAGTACCTACCAACCTCCCTGGCCTCCCCATCCATCCTAGACGTGAGTATTAAGGACTCCATACCAAGCGACTTGGCATAATTTGCCAAGTCCGTGAGCACGTCCATATTGCTCGCAATCACATAATTCCATGTATTAACCAACTCCTTAGGCGACTCCTCAATTATGCCCTTCAAACCCTGCTCAAGAACCTCCCTAACGGTACTGGGTACCTTATCCCAAAGACCCCTATTCCTCAGTATGGTTATGGCATCTTTATACGTGGTTGGGTCAGGGACTGTTGGTCCGCTGGCAACCGTTGCCGGGTCATCGCCAGGTACATCGCTTGCTATTAACGTTATTACCCTACCGCCCCTCTTAATTACCTCCTTGGCTAGTCTCCCTCCCTTCGTCATCGATAGGTGCTTTCTCACGGTGTTTATCTCATGAATAGTAGCCCCACTCCTCAGTAGTAGGTTATTTACTTCCTTAATGTCCTCAAGGCTCAGACCTTTCATGGGTACTTCGACCAGGGCTGAACCACCACCGCTTATTAGGAATAGTACATAATCATCACTCCTAACATTACTTAGTAAATCAAGTATCTTCAAACCAGCATTAACACTTGCCTCTGTTGGCAATGGGTGTGTTGACTCAAGGATCCTTATCTTCCGTAGATTACCTGGCGTCCCCTTGGGCACCACGGCAATCCCATCAATGATTTTATCGTAGGCCGCATCCTCAACTGCCCTAGCCATCCCCACTGAGCCCTTACCGATGGCTATGACATAGAAGTTATCGATTTCATGTCTCATGACTCTTACCTTACCATTACCAATATTGATTGCTCTTAAGGTCCTGAGGTATAGGTCTGAGGACTTAAGAATGAGACCTAGTAAATCACTCAGTAAGTCACCACCAAATACGGGAAATACCACGTGAGTTATTAGTGGCAATTGCTTTTTAAGGCTTGGGCTGATACCAAACCGTATGATTGACACCGATGGATTAAGGGCGAGGTTGAGAGAGCTTGAGGAGGTTAAGGATGAGGTTATTGAGACTGGGGTTAAGGTGAATAGGCTTTCTAAGTCCGTAATATACTCATTGATTAGGGATGATATTGAGACAGCGCGTAAATACATAAGGGAGATGCAGGATCTCGTTAATAAACTCAGAGAATTAATTGCCAAGTATCCAATGTATTATAATAACGCAGTAATTAGTCTCCAGGAGTACGTTGAGGCGATGACAATGTGGTTCTTCATGACCGAAAATAGGATACCAAGCCCGAGTGAGTTAGGCATCGACGCTGAGCCCTACATAAACGGCATTGCTGATTTCACGGGCGAGCTCAGTAGAAAGGCGACTGAGGAGATGATTAAGAATAACCTAGACTTCGCGTTAAAGGCTAAGAGGGTAATGGAGGAGCTTTACCTGGATTTACTTAGTCTAGAGCCCAGGGATTACGAGATGAGGAAGAAGGTTGATTACGTGTCATCCAACATTAACTGGCTTAATGAAAAGATATTCTACAAGACATTAAATATTAAGGTGGTTCAGGAACAATCATCGAAAAATTCTAACGTAAATAATTCACTGGAGTAAGGCTTAAAAATTTTCTAAATCTTTCGATCTCGTGACCTCCCTTCATCGGAAATACGGAAAACGAACAAAATTCTACGGCAGGTAAAAGTATTGTTAAGTTATGAAAAGCCTTGACGTTTTGGGACCTGCTCTTCCTATCAATATCGGGAATGGTTGATAGTGGCTGGTTATTCGCAGCCTCTTCTAAATTTTAAATACTTGTGGGTATTTCGTTATTTTTAATTACGTGATTATTCCCCCTCCTCTATCACGATGATTTTTAGTGGTTTTCCGTGTAGTTTTGCTAGTTTTTCCTGGTATTCCCTCGGTGGGTATATGAGGTACCTGTTCATTGTCTTTACAACCTTACCCTCAAACACATAGATTGCTACCATACTCTAATTCAGCAAAAAATGAGTACAAAGTTTTATAAAACTGAGTTCTAAAATAACCAGTGATACCGATGACTGGGTCTATCCGCCTGGGTGGGCGGATCTGGGAGGGGACGCACTACAGGGCTCTTAGGGCTGAGGCGGTTGAAGGAAACATTAAATGACTTACTTTGGAACTTGGCACTATGCAGGCATGCCCTTCAGAGACTGATTGATGCCTTGTGGGACTTGGATTCCCTGCCTAGGAAGTCCCAGCTTCATCAACTCTTCTACCCAATGCTTAGGGGCTACGGCTTTAGAGCTCATGTTGCCAGGAATATTTACGACCAAGCCTTAGCCATTGTGAAATCGGCAAGGGCTAATAATGGTTCTAAACCAATTGTCAAGGCATTGTCAATCAGGCTCGATTACCAGGACACAAGGGTTAATCTAGGCAATGGCACAATCAGGATTATTGTTAGGGATAGGTAGTATGTTTTGAGGCTTAGGCAAAGGGAGGAATACGTTAGGAGATTCCTTGGGTTTAAGTGGAAGGAGGTTCACCTGAAGTACTTAGGTGGTAAGTTATTCGTGGGCATAGTCTTTGAGACCCTCTATGCTCCATACGTGCCCAGGGGATTCACAGCTGTTGATGTTAATCTAAGGCAGTTGACGCTATTCAATGGTTTTGAGGTTGAAAGGTTAAGGACGAGATTCATTGATGTCCTGTCTAAGAGGGCTAGGGCTGAGGGACTAATGAGGAAGTATCCATTGTTCAGTATGCCGGAAGGCATGGGCATGCAATAGTCCTTGAGGACCTTAATGGATTGAGGAGTTCGATTAACGGCAAGCCATCATTAATTACTTGGAAGTTGAGCCTATTCGCCTACAGGAGACACCAGCAAGCTATAGTGAGTAAAGCAATTGAGTATAACGTGCCAGTCATATTCGTCAATCCAAGGAACACATCAAGCAAATGCCCGAGGTGCGACTCGAAGCTAGAATACGTGAATAGGTTGGCTCACTGCCCAGCCTGTGGCTTTATCGCTGATAGGGATGTGGTTGGTGCAATGAACGTATGGCTCAAGGCGCATGTGGGGGCGCCTGGGTCATCCCCGAACGCCCTCCCAATGAAGGATGAAGCCATGACAGAGGGAAGGAAAACTCGTGAGGGATGAAGACTGCATCAAGAAGCACTAACAGTTAGCGAAAAGCAACGACCAGACCTAAACCCTACCCTCTGAGTAGTTGCGGTAATTGCTCAGTGCTAAACTAAAGTCAAAATAATAAATATCATTTGTTATATTTTTATTGAGATATCATGTGTGAGGATGAGGCATTAAGGGATATCATACCCAGTGAGGCATTGTCCATGTTTAAGAAGCTCATAAGTAAAGATATCGGCATAGCATGCGACTTCCTAATGAGACATTACAGGAATGAGTATTGGTCCAGGAGAGTTGGTACGATGCCTTCATTGAGAAGGACCAGGGGTAATTACGTGATTAAATTGCCAAATCCTAAGCCCATTACCATGGCTGTGAGTAATGTAATCACCGTAAGAAGAAGTGCGGAGGATTTTATTGATGAGCCAATAAGCATCGATGACTTAGCAACCATACTTTACCTGGGTCTAGGCATTACTGGTTGGACCCAGGCCTATGGATTAGGTAAATACCCACTACGTGCATATCCATCAGCGGGAGCTTTACAACCCATTGAGGCCTATCCAGTGGTTCACAACGTGGTGGGGTTAAAGGAGGGACTCTATCGCTATGACCCATTCAATCACGCACTAGAGACCCTTAAACTAGGTAAATATAATTCATTAATGGTTGACCTAGCCCTTGGGCAGGACCACGTTGGTAGGGCGTCAGTAGTCGTCATACTCACGGCATTCTATTCACGAACACGTTGGAAATATTGGAAGAGGGCTTTGAGGTATGTCCTGCTTGACGCTGGCGCCACGATGGAAAATATATACCTAGCGGCAATAGGTTTGGAACTTGGCGTTAGGGCCGTGGGCGCCTTCTACGACAATGAATTATGCAGATTCCTCGGTATTGATTGCATTGAGGAATTCCCAGTATTGCTAATGCTTATTGGTAAAGAGGCACGTGGTTTTTAACCATAGATGCAACTTTAGATGCCTTATATCGAGCCTATTATACTCCTTATTCTCTCAATCTTCCTCTCTAACTCACCGCATCTTTCCTCAATGGCCTTATTAACCTCGTCCTCCGTATACAGTCTCTCAATCTTTAAATTAGAGAAGTTAAGCCTGTTTGCCTTTTGATCGTATGATACTACGATGCTAATCCTCACGAGAGCTAACTTATCGATGTTTCTCTTAATCATCTCATCGTATACGGCCTTATTCAACTCGGCAATATCCCTGAGTATCACATCTTCAGGAACCATCTTTGAAAAAGCTGCGAATGCAGCACGCCTTAATTTATCGGCGAATCTTGCTGCTATGATTATGCCTGTCCTTAACTCGACAGTTAATGGCCCTTGGAATGTGAAGCCACTGTATAGTTTCTCATATTCTACGGTTCGCTCCTTATCTCGTTCTACATCTTCACTGGGTTTCCAAGACATAATATACTATATTATCAGGCTTCATTTAAAACTTATTTTCCGATGCGGGTTAAATACTTAAGTAGGGGTGTGGTTTATTATTTCTGATCTGAATTGAGTGGGTTACGTAGGGTTGTGCTTGATGTTGATATACCAAGTAGTGTCTCCACAGTGGAGCTCGCAAATAGGTTAGGAAGGGTTAGTGGTGTTAAGGCTGTTAATGTCACCGTTACCGACACTGATGTTGAGGTTCTAGGCCTGGTAATTGTCGTTGAGGGTGATAATATAAATTATGATGAGGTGAAGAGGGTTATTGAGGACTTGGGTGGCGCTATTAGGAGTATTGACCAGGTAGTGGTTGGGGATTACTTGCTTGAGCTTAATCCTCAGTTGCTTAAGGAGAGGTGAGTATGGTAAGTATTGATGGCAGGTACTTGGTACTTGGTTTTTTGGATAGTGTTTTGACGACACTCGTGTTAGGTGAGACTACGCGGAGCACGGTCAAGTTGGTGGTTATAGTCACGGTAATCAACCTAGTAACCGCATTCATGGCTGAGTACATTGAAGAGAGGAGTTCGTTAAATCGTATTGAGAGGTCTTTGCTAATGAGAAGAGGATCGTTGCTGAGGACTAGCCTGCATAGGAAGGCTATTTATGATGCATTGATTAAGGGCCTAATCTTTGGCACAGTATCGTTAATTGGCGCCTTAATCACTGACTTAACAATGTACCTAATTAAGGTGCTTTGGATCCCAGTAATCCCAGTAATTATGCTCGGTGTCTTCGGTACGTTAATGAGTAGGTACTTTAGGGGGAATGCCATTCTTTGGCTCATCCTTTACATAGTACTAGGAATAACCATGTCATTTATAGGCTCTGTTATTTAAAGACGTTGGTACACGATTGCTATCTATTCATTATGTTGATAGGTTAGTTGGTTTTCCTTCCCTCAATATTTTATTTCCGAGTTCAGGATTGACCTTAATTAATTGATCCCTAACTTTATCTAGGAAGGCCTTATCCTCCTCCTTATTCCTGAGTTCATCAGGTAATAATATTGGTATCTCATCCTTAATTGGGTACCAACGACCGCACTTAGTGCAGTAAAGTATGCCCTCAACAACCTCCTTCTTAATGCACTCGTCGCAGGGTAGTTCCTGCGGGTTTGGGTAATTCTTTATGAAGACATTCTTAAGTGCACAGTACTCCTCACAGAATGGCCTCCTATTCCATTCATATTTTCGTTCAGGATACTCCTTCTCCCTAAGCACTATTAGCGTTAATGGGAATGTCTTGTCGTATGGGCATGCCAATACATCCATTAGTCTGTATTTCACGAAAGAACTCCTGTTAATACCCCTTTAATTACTTTTACCTACTTTAATTTTAGTACTTTCTTTCCTCAGGTTTCCATCTCGTTATACGAACCGGCGCATAGCTTATTCTCGGCCCATCAGGTGTGTAGAAGTATATTGTATGCTTCAGCCAATTAGCATCATCTCTCTTTGGATAATCAAGCCTATAGTGAGCACCTCTTGATTCGGTCCTTGTTATTGCCCCAATGGTTATTAGCTCAGCTTGCTCGAGCAGGAAGTCAAGCTCTAGCACGTCTCTAAGATTAGTGTTGTAATATCTGCCCTTATCCTCAATCCTAACATTCTGGAACCTTTCCCTCAACCTCTTTATAGTTGAGTATGCCTCCTCTAGTCCACTCTTGTCTCTAAATACGTACACATACGTGTCCATGGTCCTATTCATATCCTCCCTAATAGAGTATGGGTTTTCAGCACCAACTTCCTTGTGCAGTAGTTTATCGAATATCCTACTTTCCTCATTAGCCACTCTTGCTGCTATGTCGCCAGTATATTCAAGCATTGAGTCTGGAGCTGACATTGCGTACCTAGCGGCAGCAGCACCATCAATCCTACCCCACACAAGGCAATCACTTAATGAATTACTACCTAACCTATTGGCTCCATGAACACTTACGTTAGCGGCTTCACCAACAGCCCATAAGTTAGGTACTCTCGTCTTTTCCTCATCGAGCATTACCTGTCCATATAGATCAACATGTATGCCGCCCATCATATAATGCATTGCTGGTCTAACAGGTATCGGCTCATCAACTGGGTCAATACCCAGCGTCTTAATTACTATCTCCCTAATCATTGGTAATCTCTTATTTATTCTCTCTTCACCAAGATGCCTTAAATCAAGCAATACATAACAAAGTCCAGACTCCTCATCCACAAAGCCCCTGCCCTGTAGGCACTCAGTAACTATTGCCCTGCTAACTATGTCCCTAGGCGCGAGTTCCATCTTACTTGGCGCATAATTCTTCATGAACCTCTCGCCCTCCTTATTAACCAAGTAACCGCCCTCGCCTCTGGCGCCCTCCGTTATTAATATGCCGTTAGGCACTAAAGCCGTTGGATGGAATTGCGGAAACTCCATGTCCTTAAGTGGTATACCTGCCCTATAAGCTAGGGAAAAGCCATCACCGGTAGATGACCAGGCCATTGTTGTGAATTTATAAACTCTACCGTTACCTCCAGTCGCGATTATACCTGCCTTAGCAAGTATTGCCTTGAATTCTCCTGTCCTTAGGTCTATGGCAGTAACTCCCCTAAATACTCCGTTATTCATTATTAATGATGTGACGAAGTATTCATGAAGCATTTCAATATTATCAAATCTAAGTACGTTGTCATATAGCGTACTCATTAGAAAGAAGCCGCTTTTATCTTGGGCGAAGGTGGTTCTGGGAATTGACATTCCGCCAAATGGTCTCTGTAATATCCTGCCTTTTTCATCCCTTGACCAGGGAACGCCCAGATGATCCATGAATATTATTTCCTTGGGTGCTTCACGTACTAATAATTCAACAGCATCTTGATCAGCCAGAAAGTCACTGCCCTTAACAGTATCGTATGCATGCAAATCAAAACTATCACCTGTCTCCTTTGGGTAGAGGACTGCGCTTGCACCACCTTCAGCACTGACGGAGTGACTTCTCATTGCATGCACCTTGGATAAAACGGCAATTCTTATCTTGCCCTGCGAGACTCTGGCAGCTTCAAATGCTGACCTTAAACCCGCTAGGCCTGACCCAATAATCACTAAGTCGTACTTAAGTACTTCAGTCATACTCTACTTCGTTTTACATAGGTGATTTATATTTTCTTCCCTTATTGAGGCTTCAGGACCGGGATAAGCATTATTAATACCCTCCTTAATATGGCTTACCTGAATGCCAATTTTAAATGAGGAGGAGCTAGAGAATAAGATTAAGGAATTGAGTGGTGAAGTTCTTAAGGTTAGAAATGAAATCGACGAGAAGGAGAAAGAGAGGGAGAGTCTTCGTAATGAATTGAATAAAACTAGGGAGGAATTAAGCGCAGTAATAAATCAACTCAATAATAAGAGGACAGAGTTAGGAAGTATTAAGGAGGAAATAAATAAGTTAAGAAAGAGCAGAGATGATGCCGTAAACACACTAAAGCAACTTAAGAATAGGAGAGTGGAGCTTCTTCAGAGAATTAAGGAGTTGATGGATAAGGTAAGGAAGTATAGGGAATTGCTAAAGATGATTAATGATTTGATTGGTGGTAAGCCTGTTGATAAGGATAAGTTGAAGGAATTAATAGATAAGCTTGAGTTTGAGCATGAAATATCACCCACAGACCCTGAGAGGGAGTGGGAGTTCTTTAGGACGATACAGCAATTAGAGAAGGAGTTAAACGCGGCTGAGGTGCTCTCAAGGATTAAGGAATATATAAGTAATAGTTCTCAGGAAATTGAGAAAATACGTAAAGAAAGGATGGAAATAGTGCAGCAGATGAGGGATCTCTACAGTAATGCTCTTGCTAATATTAAGATGCAATTGGAGGAACTTAAGAAAAAAAGGGAGTCCATTGTTAATGAAATCATTCAATTAAAGAGTAAGAGGGATTCACTTAAGGCTAGGCGTGATGAATTAAAGGTTAAGATACTGAGTAGGTCCGCTGAAATAAAGGAGTTAAGGGCTAGGTTAAAGGAATTGAATGATGAATTAAATAAGTACCAACTGCTTTTAGCGGCAGCACGTAAATCCAAGAACCTAGTTGTTAAGAAGCAGGAGGAGGCCAAGATGAAGGAGGAGATGAAGAAAAAGGCTGAGGAGGGGCTTCAGAAATTAATGAAAGGTGAAAGAGTATCACTGAATGATTTATTAGGGCTGGAGTTAGATGAAGATAATGAGAAGTAGGCCATGTCTAAGCTCGTAAGAAGATTAATTGTACTGTATGTTGATAGGGACAATGATGTAGGCGAGAGACTTGGCGTTCCAACACCGATTATAGGCAGGGGTAATGTACTTAAGGTAGCCACAGAATACATACTTAGGTATCCAGATGATTCCGATGCTAACGCCATGTTTGGCGCGGTACAATTATATGATACATTAATATCAACATTTGGCGCAGAGAATGTAGAGATTGCGGTGGTTACGGGAACGAGTTCAGAGGATGTCACTGCCGACATGAAGATACTTAATGAAGTTGATAAGGTGCTTCAAGTTTTTGATGCTGATGGCTTTATCGTGGTATCTGATGGACCATCTGACGAGGTTGTTGTTCCACTTATTCAATCGAGAAGACCCGTTGTCTCTGTTAGAAGAATTGTTGTTAAACAAACCAGGGGTTTTGAGGAATTCGCTGTGCTTGCCAAGTACTACATTGGTAAATTATTCAGTGAACCTAAGTATAGAAGATATGCACTCGGCGTACCCGGAGCCTTATTACTGATTTATGGTACGTTCTATAGTATATGGCCGTACATACCCATTATCATTAGAACCATGATAATAGCTAGTATAACAATATTACTCGGCGCGGTATTTATGCTCTACGGTTTTAATCTTCATAATAGCTTACTCCGATTTATCAGAATGTATGAAACAACGTTTTTCATATCAGCACTTTCAGTCTTCTTTGCAATAGTATACTTGCTATCTACCTATTATATACTACATCAAGCCATACCAATTTGGGGTGAATTGAATATATTTGATTTAATGGGGCTTGTAATTGGTGCAATACTTACAGTTAATGTAATCGAGGTTTACATTAAGTATAAAGTAAAGCCATTTGGTAGGGTAGCTGCTGATGCGCTTTTAACGATGTTCCTATTATTTGTAGCTGGTGATTTAGCTGGTTATATGCTTGGTAAGGTGGGTACGTACGTACTACTTTTCAATTTAACAATCTATACTGTGGTAGGATTAATAACATTGATAGTATTAAGTATATTAAGAAATAAGTATGGTAAGGTTAAGAGTAGAGGTAAGCCGGGACCTAAAGGCTCTGGCTTACGGTGAATTAGAATCACTGTGTGAATTATCCGATGGGTCCCTGGATCTTATTGATGATACCAAGGATTTAATAATAAATTATAGGGGTAGCCTTGAATCCCTAAAAAGAAGATTCTGTAGAGCGGCATTGATTAGGCGTGCATGGGTCATTGATGATACTAACGAAACACTCTTTGCAGAACTTGACAGATCGAGGTATAGGACCCTAAAGCGAGGCAGAAAGGATAATATCGTTAGTATTGACTTACGTATCGCCAGACTACTCGTTAACTTAGCAAGAACTAATGAGAATGAAGTTTTCCTTGACCCATTCGTAGGCTCTGGAATAATCGCGCAGGAGGCTATGCTAGTTGGCGCTCACGTAATTGGGATTGATACAAATCCGAGATACTTAAGTATGGTAAGTAGTGGTGTGTATACCGATTCGATAAACTCAGACTCTCTCCTGAGCCCTATTAAGGATAATTCAATTCATTCAATAGCCACAGACCCTCCATACAATAGACTATCAATAAGTAATATAGATTTGGACTCATTTTATAGAAAATTCGCCGAAGAATCCTTCAGAATATTGAGAAGAGGTGGTTACATAGCCTTCTCGCATCCTACCTATGTTGATTCCCTTGATTGGTTCTTAAACTTAGGCTTTGAGTTAGTAATTAGTGGTTTGCAGTACGTCCATGGTGGCTTAACACGATTGATATATGTTTTTAGAAAACCTTAGTTAATACCGAGAGAATTCCTTATGACCCTAGCAGCCATTACTGGGTCTGCTGCCTGTGTTATTGCCCTTCCAACAACCACAATATCGATATTAGTACCCCTTATTTTAGGTGCTATTTTTTCATCAATACCACCTGCTATGGCCACAGCTAGGTCAAAATTATTCTTAATATTTATGGCCTCATTTATTAAATCCTCAATGGTTAAACCCCTACTCCTCTGAACATCAATGCCTAGATGAAGACCAACATAGTCAGGTCTCAACCCAATACTAAGCAACTCCTTAACCCTAGTAATGGGGTCCTTAACACTTATCATGTCAACTAACGACTTGCCATTAAGTCTCCTAGCCTCGTTTATAAACTCACCTATTGTTTCATTGGCTGCGGCACCCAAAACACTAACTATATTAGCACCGGAATTAATTGCCAGTCTTGCTTCAAGCGCACCAACATCCATTGTTTTTAAATCAGCCATTATCTCTGCATTAGGGCAGGCAATCCTTAGTGCGCTAACTATGAATATCCCTGCTGACTTTATTAATGGAGTGCCCGCCTCAACTATGTCCACAACCCTTGCAGTGCATAGTTTACGTGCCAAATCAACAGCCAAACTAGGCTCTGTAAGGTCGAGCGCTACTTGTAATTTCAATTAAACTCACCAACTCCTGAAAATTATCTTAATAGGAATCCCAGTCTTTAATTCAACTAGTATTGGCACTTCAGCCTTATCACCGAGCTTATTCACTATAACCTCGAGTATATCCTTAACCCTGGTTAATGCAGTTAATCTATCCGCCATTGCCTTCCTACTCTCGTTAAGGGTCTCATACTCATCAATTGGCCTTGGGTCAAAGATTATCTTTAGTCCCGTAAGTTCAACTGCTGTGGACAGTGGTAATTGTTGGCCCTTACCAACTATCTCCTCTATCATCTGCAGTAGCGCCATGTACTTATCGGCCTTAACCTTAAGGTCGCCCATCATATCCTCAATATCCTTAATTCTCTTCTCAAGATCATTTATTTGATTATTTACATAACTAAGCAGCTCCTTAACCCCCTTGAAGGTCATTAATTCGAGATCAGGTGTAGTTGACATACCCATTGATTAGTATCGAAGTACTTTAAAAAAATATCGCTTATGAAAAATTGAGAGAACAACCTAAATCAACCACCAGGGTCTTGACCAAAGAAATTCTTCAACAATAGCTCTCTCATTCAAACTGAAAATCTCTAAATCACTAGGTGTCTTTAACTTCATATATTCAGCATTATTTAGGGAACTTCTTAGATGCCTTAACGATACGGTAGATACTAAATACCTTATTGCATTAACGGCATCAAAAAATCTCCTACTCCTAACCACAAACCATCGTGAACCCCTTATGAATGGGCCAATAATATTTTGTTCATTAATATACTTCTTAATGAACCTCTCGGCAGCATCTGAATTCACGGGAGGTCCTTCATGTAGTTCATATTGAGGAAGTTCTAATTCGTTGAAGGATATCATTAAGAGGATTATTGATTTATCGTCACTCCATGCCATTGATCGGATAACCTTAAAATCGAGCTTCTTGAGATTCTTAGTTAATGAAGCCATTAATTTCTTAATTTCACCCCACACAATGTCTGGTGATGTATTTGTTGGATATGGTATTTTTATTACGACCGTTGGAAGCACGAATGTGGGTTTCACTACCTTACGTGTTCTCATAAAGAACTCTACTCGTGGATTCCTAAGGAATTCTCGCGATGCAGCTATGGCCATAGCTAAAGTATCCCTGCTTATTGATGCCGCTGCATTACGATTAGGATCTACGGGGTCTATTATTATAACAGGTGACTTGAATTTCTTTACCGCATCCTTCTCATTGTAAGTACTTGTCATGTCTATAAATACGTGCCTTACTGACCAATTACTGATAGCCCTTATTGTATCAAGAAATGAACCATAGTGTATCACTAGAAGTTCACTCACATAACCGCTAAAACCCTGTACCCTAATCTCAGCGCCATAAACACCCACCGATTTAAAGAAAGCCTTTAACAACCTAACATCAGTATTTCTCTGACCAAGTTTTTTATTCACAAAATCAGTGTGCAATGGGGTTCTATCGGCTGCAGTTAATGGCCGTTCACCAGGATTGATACGAATACATGGCACTACGTCTATTTCGAAGTCATTAATTAGTAATTGAATGTAAGGATGCTGAGCATACTTAATACTCCAATTAATATTATTTTCAATCGCTATATTCATTAAATCATTAATTATGCTACCATCCCTAATTTTGTTAAGATAATCCTTAGGCAATACGATGAAAATATCAATATCCCTATCACCAGGTAACCAGGTATCCTTAGCTACCGAGCCCTGTATCGTTACAGCAAAATCCCTATAATTACGTTTTAGTAACCCATCTGTAATTAACTTAACTACTTCATTAGCCATGTTAATTACCTTGGTTTTTTCCTCAAGGTCTGGCGTGACTATCTTCACAGCCTCTGAAATTACATCCTCAATATTCACAACTAGGTTAAGTATGGAATAGTTATAAATTCACCCTCATTATTTTTACTGACTAACGATACTATTGAGCCTATCCTTAATTCTAAATAACAGATCCCTAACCCTATTAAGGAAATCCTTATCTGCAATAAGGCCCTGTAGTTCATCAATCATCTCATTCACGCTCATGTCAATGGGATTTAAACCAAGCCCGGCTAAATAGGCAAGTACCTCAAGGGCTGTATCTTCACTTAATCCTTCCTCCTTAACGATATCCATAAGTATCTTACCAACAACATATAACTTAAGAGTATTAACGTCAGTACTGAGCAGATGAGCAAGGCTTTCATAATCGCCTTTACGGAATTCCTCAATAAACGAGTTAAAGTCGCCATATTTATCCTTAATTACATTATCGAAATACCTACTCACAGACTTAACATATTTTGAGTAGATTCTAACGGCATCATCGATCTCACTAACACCATCTATGGCGCCCCTGTAAGACATCACTGCGCCTTCTGTGGTTAATTCATCAACTAAGCCCTCGTTTATTAACTCAAGGAATTTATCGCCGGCCTCCTCATACGTCTTCCAATCACCCTCCTCAATGGCCCTACATAGTAAGTAAAAAGCTGCACACAAATCACCCTTTAACTTAACTGCATTCAAATACTCCTCGCTTAAACCCTTAATATTACTTAAAGCGCTTCTGCAGGTATCGTAGTACTGCATTGCCCTGGTTATATCACCATGCGTGAAGTAATAGTTAGCCAAAACCTCTGAGGAGTCCATCATACTCAAGACTTCATTAGCCTTAGCCTCATCTATGCCGACGGCCTCCCTGAAATTAACCACGGATGATACGTATAATTTAGATGCATCCTCGATCATACTTTTCTCAGCGTCATGCTTACCCTCTTCGTGAAGCTTTGAAGCCTTAATCCTAAGGTCCTCAGCCCTCGCTATCTTCGACATAGCCTCCATAAAACGTGCCTTACCAACATTACCAATACCCTCATAAATCGCTGCAGCGGCACTAAACCTAGTAATGGCATTATCATAAACAGCCACTGAATAAAGTGCTATCCCAAGTACCTCATTTATCCTAGCGCCCAACTCACCTTTTATGTTTATACCTATATTTTCATCAACCGCAATAATGCCAGGTCCCAAATCCATATTCATTAGTAATTGTACTAGGGCAGGGACATCATTTAGATCTATGAACTTAAGAACCTTAGCAACACTATCCTTAATACTTGCTTCATCTAAATCCCTAATGAATGAGTAATTATTCACGGTTAATTTACATTCATTATTGCAGGATGCCAAGTCTCGAAATGCACTATTGCTAACTAAGTTCTTAGGCGCAAAACCCTTTAATAACTGTATGAGTACTGATGCCACAGAGTTTGTTATGCATTCATGATCCCAATGGCAAGCATCAAGTACATTACTCACACTAATGTGATAAGGCTGCACTATTAATTTATTAATCCCCAACGCTTGGGTCGGGGGATAACGTGATTACATTAGCATTGGAAAACCTTGAATGAGATTAAGCACTAGTTTATGACATAATAAAATTAAAATATCCAGAAAGTGAAATACTGTATATGAAGAGTTACGATGTGATAATATTAGCTGGCGGATTAGCAACCAGGCTAAGACCCCTTAGTTATTCACGCCCTAAACCACTCCTACCAATACTCGATAAGGAAATAATAGATTGGATTATGGAATCCATAACAAAACTACCACTAAATAGGATTTTTATATCAATAAGGTACATGGGCGATTTAATTAGGGAGCACATGGAGGGAGCATGGAGCAATTTTAAGGATAAACTAATATTCGTAACGGAGAATAAGCCCCTGGGTGATGCTGGACCGATCTCATTAATTAATGAAAAATATGAATTATCGGACACCTTCCTGGTGGTTTATGGAGATATACTTAGCGATGTAAATGCAGAATCGCTTATTAACTTCCATGAAAAGATGAATGGTGTAGCTACAATAACCCTTACCAGAGTAGATGATGTATCTAGATACGGCGTCGCTCAACTAGATGAGACTGGTAGGATAATAAATTTCATAGAGAAGCCCAAGCAATATGTTGGTTCAAATTTAATAAATGCTGGATTTTATGTTTTTACGAAGGAAGTCGTTAAATTAATACCGAAAAATCCGGAGAATCAAATCAAGCTTGCTGTTGATATTATACCCAGGTTATTGAGGATGGGTGAGGTTTATGGATATATCCATAATGGTCTTTGGTTCGATATAGGCACACCCGAAGACTACATGAAGGCTAACTTCAGCGTTTTAACCAGTAGGTGTAGTGATGGTAATAGTAATTGTATAAATGCTGACTTACCATCAACAGTTACCATGCAACCTCCTGTTTATTTAGGTCCAAACGTTACTATTGGTAATAATACTGAGATTGGACCGAATGTTATAATTCATAAAAATTCGAAGATTGGTAATACGGTTAAGATAGTAAATTCATTAATTTTTGATGGATCATTATTATGCGATGGCGTTTATGTTTCGGGAAGCATTGTTGGGAGCAATACGTATATTGGTAAGTGGGCTAGAATTGAGGATGGATCTGTGATTGGTGATGGCGTTTATATAAAGGATTCCGTATTTGTTGCTAAAAACACGAAGATAGGGCCGTATAGGGAGATAATGGAGCCAATATATAGGGAGGGCGAGGTCATACTTTAAATTAAAATTTAAATACCCATACTGGCATTAATCCTGAATGTCGCAGGAAGTTAAGCAGATAGTTAGAATTGGTGACACTGACCTGGATGGATTTAAACCAGTAGCCTATGCCTTAACCAAAATTAGAGGTATTGGAATACCAACGGCATATGCAATATGCAGGTATTTAGGAATAAACCCATTAATTAGATTGGGACAACTTGATGATGAGACTGTTAGGAAGATTGATTGGGCCGTGAGGAACCTATACCAATTTGCACCTGGTTGGTTTGTAAATAGACCTAAGGACCCAGAAACTGGGCGAAACGTACACTTACTAGGCGCTGATCTAGTGCTGGCAGCTAAGAAGGATATTGATTTAATGAAGAAGCTAAGGAGCTGGAAGGGCATTAGGCATAATCTAGGGCTTAAGGTTAGGGGCCAAAGGACAAGGACAACAGGTAGATTAGGCTTAACGGTAGGTGTGGCGAAAGGAAAGACAGCAGCTGGAGGAGCGGGTGGCGGTGGTAAATAATTTTTATACCAAATGAATTATTATCTAAATTATATAAATATAGATAGTAAGTTGCTCCACGATACTATTCAACCATGAAATATTCTTGTCTATTCAATTCTATTTTATATAATGATGTTCGTAATAAATCATCATTATATCTTTGTATACGATACTTCTACTGGGTGTATTTTACACTTGAAGAGAAAGAAATTTAAAAGGTTAATAGTGGTATAACATGATCGATAATGAGTATCGCAAAACCATTAGTTAAGCTTGAATTTAGGGAGTTGAAGAGCAATGATAGTAAGTTAGTAATTGACTTATACAATTCATTAAGTAACGAAAGTATTTATTACAGGTTCAGGGGTTTCTTTAAGGATTTCGAGAGGTACATTGAGTCCGTATTCTCTGACCCGCGTAATATCATTTATGGGGCTTTTATAGGTAATGAACTTGTTGGAGTTTTGGAAGCCGTTTATTTAAGTGATGGTTGTTATGAGATGGCTATTGTAATTAAAGATAACCATCAAGGCAAGGGCATCGGTACAAAACTTGTGGCATATGCCATAAATGACCTAAAGAAAAGAGGTGCTAAGACCTTAATAGCACATACCACACCTGATAATTACAGGATATTAGCCATATCTAGGAAATTCCATGGAATTATAAAGTGCATGTATGAGGAATGCACCACAATATTTAACCTCCAAACCATAAATGTTGACCAGTTCTTAAATTAAGCGCAGCACTAGTAAGCACTTGTGGAGAAAATAGTAATTCTACTTACCGAAACAGCGCTTGAGACGGTACCCAAGGAATTACTAAATGACCCAGTAATAATTAAAGACGCAAGGAGGAGACACAAAGACGCTAGATACCTGATTCTCGATAGGGCTAGACATCATAGAGCAATGATCGATTTACCTAATGCTGAGAAACGAGGAAGACCCGATATACTTCACCAAGCGCTCCTTCTGATACAGGGTAGTCTACTTGCACGTAATAACCTAGTTAAGACATATGTCCATACAATAAATAATTTAGTAATTGACGTTGATCCGGAGATACGTCCACCACGTAATTATGAGAATTTCACGGGTCTAATGAGCCAATTATTCAGGGAGGGCAAGGTACCGCCCTATGGAAAACCATTATTAAAATTTGTGAATGGGATTGACTATATACTGAATACGGAATTAATCGACCGTAAAATACTACTTGATGATGTAAAAGGGAGGGAGATTTCATGGAAATCATTTATTAACTACATTAAGGAGTTCAGGAGACCTTTGATAATGATTGGTGCGTTTCCAAGGGGTTCATTTGAAGAACGCACATATAGACTTGCTGATGATGTTTTTAGGATTGGTAAGTACGTCATGGATACATCCTCGATTTTATGCAGACTGCTAACCATTCTTGAGATCGAGTTGGGTCTTCTTTCTTGAGTTAACTAAATATTTATTAATTCTGACTATTCTATTTAAGATTAAGTGCCTAGTTTATGTGTGGTATTATTGGCATAACATCGTTACCAAATAACCTTAGGGAGCCCATTGGTAAAGTCGTTAGAAAGTGCCTTGAAAGACTTGAGTATAGGGGTTATGACTCGGTTGGTATTGCTGTTATTAAGGGCAATTACATAGAGGTTAGGAAGGGTAAGGGTAAGATCATCGAGGTTAGTACTAGGCTAAATTTTGATGAGGTTGATGGCACGACGGCTATTGGACATACTAGATGGGCAACCCATGGTAAGCCAAGCGATGAGAACGCGCATCCACATACAGACTGTACAGGTAGTGTTGCTATTATTCATAACGGTATAATATCAAATTTCCTAGAACTTAAGGAGGAACTCATTAAGAAAGGCCACGTCTTTAAGAGCGAGACCGATACTGAAGTAGTCGCTCATTTGATAGAGGAGTATCTAAAGCTTGGTTATAGACCATTTGATGCGTTTAAGGCAGCATTATCAAGGCTTAAGGGCGCATATGCATTTGTCGTTACCATATCACAGGAACCCAACAGGCTTTACTTTGCCAGAAATACCTCACCTCTAGTTATTGGTATTGGTAATGGCACTAACTTTGTCGCCAGTGACATACCTGCATTTCTTGAGTTCACAAACACGGTAATTGTACTTAAAGACGGTGAGTATGGATATATTGAGCCCAACAAAGTCTATATTGAGAAGGATGGCGTACCTGTTAATATTGAGGAGAGGATTAGGCTAATTAGTTGGACACCGGAAATGGCAAGCAAGGAGGGTTACCCACACTTCATGCTTAAGGAAATCCATGAGCAACCCTTTGCCATAGGCTCAACATTGGCAGGTATTAATGAAAAGGAGTTTGATAACGTGGTTAATCTCCTCCTAAATTCAAGGAAAATACTAATAGTTGGCGCTGGTACATCATACCACGCAGGCCTCGTTGGTGATTACCTACTTACGACAGTACTAGGCCTTGATACGCATGCCGTAATATCATCTGAGTACAAGAGGTATGTTAATGCCGTTAATGAAAATGATACTGTAATAGCCATAAGCCAATCAGGTGAGACAATAGATACCTTAGTAGCTGTGAGAGCATTGAAGGAGAGAGGCGCTAAGGTTGTTGCCATATCCAATGTTATTGATAGTGCAATACCCAGAGAGTCAAATTACGTACTTTATACAAGGGCAGGGCCCGAAATCGGTGTTGCGGCAACAAAGACCTTTACCACACAATTGGTTATAATGACAATACTTACCTTAAGGGCTGGCATTATCATGGGCAAATTAGACGCTAATGAGTATAGGAGTATCATGGACTCACTTAATAAGTTACCTGGGCTTCTCCAAAATATTATAACTAGAACTGAAGGTAGGGTTAAGGCATTAAGTGAGTATATGAGTAGGAGACAGAACGCGTATTACTTAGGTAGGGGAATTGGTGTTCCGTTGAGTATGGAGGGTGCTTTGAAACTGAAAGAAATAGCTTACATCCATGCTGAGGCGTATCCCGCTGGTGAGAGCAAGCATGGACCCATAGCATTGGTTGAGGAAGGTTATCCCGTAGTCTTTTCGATACTTGATGATGATAATGTAGATCCATTACTCGGTAATGTAATGGAAATGAAGGCAAGGGACGCATACACAATAGGATTCGTACCTGAGAAATACATTGGTAAATTTAAAGAGTTACTAAATGCAGTGCTTGAATTGCCAAATGTTGATTATAGGATAGCTCCAATAATATATATCGTACCAATGCAACTCCTTGCTTATTATACTGCTGTTGCCCGTGGTTATGACCCAGACAAACCAAGGAATTTGGCAAAGACAGTGACTGTGGAGTGATGACCATGGCCTACTCAAGAGAAATTATTGGCGTAATACTTGGTGGTGGTAGAGGCACTAATATGGAACCATTAACGCCTTACCTCGATAAACCACTCATTAAATTACTAGGAAAGCCACTTATTTATTATCCAACAGATAACCTAGTTCGGTTGGGTTTAAAGAGTATATATGTTATTTCTAGAAATCCTGCAAAGATAAGTAATGAACTTGGTCGCTATTTTAATAATATTTCAATAGAGAATGTGGGACAAAAGGGTGATGATATTGATAGTGCATTAAGAATGATAAATGAAATTGTTGGCAAGGGCACAACAATAGTATCGTTTAGTGACGTAATACTACCCCGAGAAGCCTATGAACTTGCATTGAACAGTCATGTGAATTCAGGGAAGCCAATAACTATATTGATGACCCCATTATCAGACCTGCAAGGCTACTTTGAGGTTGAGATAAATGATACTGTCTCAATAAATAAGATCGTAGAGCATAAATCAGGCTATGCATGGACTGGGATACTCATAACTGAAAAGGAATTTCTAATTTCACTACAAGAATTTAACGGAAATATTAACGAAGCCCTAAAGCAGTTCAAAGGCAATATCAATACAGCTTTATGGAGTGGATGGTTTGTTGATGTTAGTTATCCCTGGGACTTACTGAGCGCAATAAAATACTTAATGATTGACTTAAAGGAGACCAGGATTAGTAAGGATGCCGATATTTCACCAAGAGCAGTTGTAGAGGGCTCTGTGATAATAGACGAGGGCGCTAGGATAGACCATGGCGCAATAATAAGAGGACCTGCATATATTGGTAAAAATACTTATGTTGGCAATAATGCGATAATTAGGAACAATACATCACTGGAGGAGGAATCCGTAATTGGCGCTGATGCTGAAATAACGGAATCATTAATTGGATATAGGGCTACAGTGGGTAGGGGATCATTCATAGGTAGTTCGATAATTGGTGATGAAAGTACCGTGGAGCCAGGTGTTGTGACACTAAACGTATTACCAAGTGGCGTTGAGGTATCGCATTTATCACCAGTTATTGTTAAGGGAAAACAGATCGCTAAACTAGGTGCTATAGTAGGGCCTAAGGCTAGAATAGGGGCTAACACCGTAATTTATCCAGGTTCGATAATAGAGCATAATAAATATGTCTCACCATTATCAATATTAAAATAATAAATCCATGACACACCTAGTAATATATACCTCTAAGCAGGATTATACATTGAACCTAGGCGTGGGTATTTACATAAAGCTCAGGTGTGAGTACATGCCATGGTTATGGAATGCCTATGAACTGCTCAATATCGAACCTGAGTATTGCAGTGATGATGAACTAATGATTAAGTACTTAAGTACGTATAGAAAATTACGTGAAGAAAGGAACGTTAAGTTAATAATGAATTTAAGGAATGAAATGATGAGAATTAGGGCTGAATTAAGGAAAAGCTGTAAGGATGAATTAATATGCCTAGCAAATAGGTTGTATGAATATAATAGAGCAGTAAATGCATTATATAAATATTATATGAAGATCCATGAGTTAGATCCCGAAAGAAAATCAAAACTATCCATCGCCTTTAATAAATATAATATGCCCGCAATGGGTCTCAGGGTGTTTAATGAACTATTATACTCATCAAATGAAGAACTAAAGTATCTAACGTTCTTATCATTATTAAACCCAGTAAGGTGGCCGCTACATATTACCATGAATACAAACATAGTACCGTACCTAAACTGGATCCTTATTTACCTAGATGATCATTATATTATCCTTATGGCAAGTCTAAATCGTGCATATGTTATTAGTGATTTAAATGTTAATATAAATGGCGGTAAAGTCACGCTTGATAATGATTATGAAACCCGGTCAATAATGACCACGCATATAATCACTAGAATTGAGTCTGTAGATGGACATGGCGTATTATTCATAGGTAATTGGAGTGATCAGGCTATTAATCTCAACCTTGATTTTAAACCTAGGGAGGGTTCTATTAAAGGTACATCGCTTGATGCAAATATTTCCCAATTAATACCTATAATAATACCACCGCATGACTATTTATCGATTAAATACACCATTTAAATTTTAATGGGATTAAGCTACCCTGGGCGCTAAATAGAATTGTACTGAACCTATTGCAAAATCTATTGTTAATTTCAACGGTTTATTATTATCAAACTCTATTGTCACAGTCTCACTTATTTGCTTCATAGGTTTAATAAAATCGAGGAGTAATTCTACGGAGTACATAGCATCATGTGAACCCTGCACTGAATATTCATAAAATACTTCATCACTACTCGTATATGTTGTTTCAATTGCCTTACCACCCTCGCTCTCGGCCATTATGGAAAAGGCATCTTCCTTAGCTATAAATCTCACGGAGTCAGAAAACTCATTAGCTGAACTTAATACATCAATAAACACATCCATATCCATCCTAATCCTAACAGGGTACTCAAGCTTAGGTTCAGGAACCTCCTCCTCGGCTATATTAATTATTGGAAGACCAAACCTCCTGTAAAAACCACCCTCCCTACCTTTTTTCGTGTATATTGTTACGAAGAACCTATTCCTACTGGTGTCAACACCAAGCTCAACCTTTTCTCTCGCCTTAACTCTCTTTAATATCTTTTTAATCAAGTCAAAGCTTATTCCTATCTTTAGTTCCTTAGTCACTGTGTATTCCTCAAGGCCTGAACCAGGTATGTTTAAAATCACCAGGGAAACCTTGCTCGGGTCTATGGACTTCATCTTAATACCCTCAGAATCAATAATAAGATTCGACTCCTGGAGTAAATTAGCAAGGGCTGTAAATATGTATCTAAACTCCTTACCCTTCGGGAACATTATTCTATAATATTCCTCAGTCTCAACAACACCACCTGCACCGCCCTCTTCGCCCTCACTAACCTCCTCACCCGTACCCTCTGCCTCAACCCCTTCAGTCTCCTCTTCCTCACCTTCTTCACGCTCCTCCCTCTCCGGCTCTTCACTCTCAGCCATAATTAACTGGGATTATGCAATTTTCTTTAAAAGGCTTTCATCGCTTTAATATCAAAGTAATCCTAACAAGGAATTATGGGAAAGAGATAATTGCCTCTTCTCTAAAATTATGCCTAAGCCTAATGCCTTACTTAATGATTGGTATTGATGACACTGATTGGGAAGGTGGTGGATGTACGACATATGTTATGTATTCATTTATAAAATACCTAGTTAGAGAGAACCTTATTAGGAGTGTTATTGGATTACCACGCCTAACCAGGTTAAATCCCTACGTACCATTTAAAACAAGAGGTAATGCATCTTTGTCAGTAATTATTTACGTTGAATCTGAGGATGATGCTAAGGATCATGTTGAGCTCATGGAATCATTAATCAACCAAATGGTTAAGAGAGTTGGTAAGACAAGCCCTGGTATTGCATACCTAGTAATAAGAAATATGCTTAAGGTTGATGAGAGATTAACGTGGTTTTATAGGAAGAGTGTTAGGGATATTGTTACGTTAGACCTCGCACGTAAAGTCGCTAGCAAAGTAAATGCAAAACTTATGGGTGGTAGAGGAACTATTGGCGCATTGGCATCGTTAGGTTTCATACCAATTGATGCCACGTACGAATTCATAGCATATAGACCTGAGGATGAGGATAGGCCCATGATTAATCCCATTGACGTGAAGCACTGGGACCATACAACAAGACCATTCACTTTCTTAAATATAAATGAAGATCAAGTACTCATTGAACCTCATGGGCCTGACCCAGTATTATTTGGTGTTAGGGGTGATTCACCGTATCATGTGCTTGCCATGGGTAATTACCTAGCCAATAAGTATAATGCCATTGGGTGGATCATCTACGTGACAAACCAGGGAACTAACGACCATAGGTCACGAGCAAGCGAATACATCCCTTATAGGAATGTTGATCTTATAGGTATTTTAATGAATGCGGTATTTGATGATAAAGGCCATGTGCACCTTACCTTAGATGATGCTCATAAGGCAATAGCGTATAGACATCTCGGTGTTTCTAAGGAGTTGGCGAATTGTGTGGGATGCATGGTAGAGGTGTGGGGTGGAGTTAAGCCGAATGAGAAACTTGATCTGTATATCGAGGGTATGAGAGTACTCCATGATAGGTATGTCGAGGTGAGAAATCCGAGGTGCCCTAGGTGTGGCGGCCCTATGGAGTCTATGGGAAGATCAGGATTACTACGATGTAAGCGATGTGGATTTGAGGGTAAATTACCGAGAATAATTATACCACGAAATAATTGGTTTCTAATAAATCCGAAAGCAAGTGAGTATAGGCATTTAATGAAGCCTAACGAGAGGGTTGGTCTTGAGGGTCTTGCACTCTATATGCCTAAACCATATTTGTGGGTTTATTGATTACTATAGAGAAAGGTTTTTAATATATCTAATTACGGCACTCAAGAAGCATATGAATGTTGAAAGTATTATAGAGTCTAGGGTTATGAATTCTCTTAGAATTGATTTAAAAGTGAGTAATAACTATGAGGTTAAATTACGACGGCTAAGTAAATTAATTAGGCTCCGGAAATTAATGAACCTTGGATTTTAGGGCCGTTAATAAGTAATCAAGAAAGATTGGTAGTTCATTCTCATGAACCCACAATAATACTGGTAGATCAAGACCCTCATTATACCTATGCCTAATACCGATGGGATACTCAACGATTCTCATTGCGGGAATGTCGTTTTCTGAATCACCCATATACATTATCGGCCCCTTTATGCCCATAAGCTCCCTGAGCCTCATTACAGCATAACCCTTATCGATTTGTATCCCTGGATATATATCTATGAATGGATGACCCCTATACTTAATGACTTTAAACCCTGATTCACTCGCCGACTTAATAATTTGATTAAGAACCTTCATGTTTATTGAACCCTTGGTTCTCCAATCAATTCCCAATCCACCAATCAAATTACCAACACGCTTCACTTCTAAATAAATGCCTTTTAACTCGTTGATACTATTTATGGCATTAATCAGAGATTCAAATTTATCTTGCCATTTAGGTAAATCCTCATGTATATGATGAGACCCTCCAATTCTTATCTCAAGACCATTTGTGCAGGACCACGCTCTGGCAAAGTCGGTTCTTGGGATTAAGAAGTCGCAATCCTTGGTACTTATTACGGCTATTGGTATGTATTTACTTATTTCATTCAGTTTTTCATAAATAGCCACAGGGGGTTTACTCAATTGCCTTGCCACGTCTATTGGCGCTATTGTACCATCATAGTCAGTAAATAACGCAGAAACGTTCCTAAATAAATCGATTTTACTGTTATTGAGCATTACCGAGTTCGTGTAAAATAATAATCTATTTAAGATTTATTTCCTCCACCTAGATCTAAGGTGCTGAATGTACCTTAGTAAGTATGAGGAAGCCATGCTTCATGGTGATTATGGAGATACAATTGCAAGGGCAATGCAGGTCGTAGTTAAGGTCGGCGATGTATTAAAGGCTGATAGGCTCATTGAAATAGAGACAGCGCATATTGCAGGTGTCTCCTACTTAACAATAGGTGATCCAGGTCTCGAGTACCTAGAGGATTTGGCAAAATCCAGTGCTAGATTTCACGTATTTACAACGGTAAATCCTGTGGGCATTGATGTACTTAATGATTGGGGAATAGATAAGGAGTTCATTGACAAGCAATGGAGAATAATAAATGCATTAAAAAGTATGGGCGCTAGTCTATGGCTTACATGTACCCCGTACGAGTACCTACGGATTAGACCAAGGACTTACCATGCATGGGCTGAATCAAATGCAATTGCCTATATAAATGCCGTTCACGATGCTTGGACCGAAAAATTACCGGGACCTTTCGTTGTTTTGTCGGCATTAGTTGGTAGGGTTCCAAGGTATGGGCTATACACACTGAGTGGTAGAGCACCAACGCATGTAGTTAGGGTTAAGGGAGGGCAGGCAATTAATAATCCATTAATCGCGGGGCTCCTAGGTAGGAAAATTGCTGAGGAGGTCGGTGATGGAAAGCCATATCTGGTGGCTAAGTTTGGTGGCAATGCTGTAATTAAGCAATTACTGGCTAGCTATGCAACGTACTCACCCCATGCATTCATGGTAATCGATGGAGTAACACCAAATCATAAAGAGTACTTAGCAATGATGGATAAGCCTGAGGAAATTAATCTAGACATTAACGATATAATTAAGGATTCCGGAGTAGAAAAACAAAATTTTGATGCCATATTTCTCGGGTGTCCCCATTATGGTATTGACGAGGTAATGTCAGTCATTAATTACGTAAGAAGCAAGAGATCCAAAAGGGCTAAAAAGCCCGTTTACATAGCCACAACGCCCTTCGTAATAAACTCACTAAGTCAAGACGAACTTAATCTACTTGAGAATTCCAACATACACTTGGTATTAACCACATGTCCTGTTGTGTCACCTTTCCTCAAAAGCGTTGGGGTTAATACCGTAGCCACGGAGTCAGTTAAGCAAATGTATTACTTACCTAAGATGATTGGCATTAATTATATAAGCTGCAATGGCATTAAGTGCCTAGACCTTGCATTTGATGAGTAAGGGGTGATACTCATTAAGTACGTATCCTTTGATATCGATGGAGTCCTGGTTAATTCGGAGAGCAGGTTAAGGCTTTGCCTTAGGCCTAATAACGAAGTTGATTGGGATTGCTTTCTTGATTGCAAAAAGCTGTTCATGGATAAACCTAAACCAAGGATTATAGATATTCTTAAACAGTTAAGGAATAGGGACTTCGGCATAATAATCGTTACAGGTAGGAGAGAATCAATGAGGGAATGCACAATAAATCAATTAAGGAGATTTGGTGTGAATGAATTTGAGGAATTATTTATGAGACCTGATAATAATACTGACCCCGACCCTATTTATAAGTCATGGACAATTAAGAGCTTATTGAGAAGGTATGAAATATTGGTTCATTTTGATGATAATGCTGATACTGTATCAACTTTGGTAAGTAATGGTATTGACGCTGTGGTAATATCATAGTGATTAACAATGATTAAGATAGGGG
Organism: Vulcanisaeta sp.; assembly: GCF_049966235.1. NCBI lineage: Archaea > Thermoproteati > Thermoproteota > Thermoprotei > Thermoproteales > Thermoproteaceae > Vulcanisaeta > Vulcanisaeta sp. The sequence continues at coordinate 191,332 of NZ_JBMFVA010000001.1, read as the reverse complement.
TATTAAGTATTAGAGGCGCAATGCCTTATTATGAAGAATTGCCATTTAACCTACGTATTAATGAACCAAGCATCATTAAGGATCTTGATATGTTAATATTACCACCTGGAACCTTGGTGGAGTCCCAGGTATTGCAACGTTATAATTGGATTGAAAAGGAAATTTGGGAATATGCTGAAAGGGGTGGGCTTACCATAGGTGTTTGTTCAGGTACTCAATTATTGTCAAGAGCCGTAAATCTCAATGTTAGAGGGCTACCTGGGTACTCTAAGGGACTTGGCATCCTAGACGCTATTTTTGAACCATTAATTGTTACAGGACCTGTGAGGGTTAGTATCGTTAATGAATCATGGGTAACCAGGAATATTGTAAATACTGAATTAAAGGGCTGGCAAGCACATACATATGGTAGAATGAGGATTCTATCGGATAATGTGCAGGTCGTTGGAGTATCGCAGGTGCCAAGGTATAATTATAGGAATGCCGAGATTAACGTACCTACATTAATCATATCACGCAAGTACAACGTATTTGGTACCATGGTTCATGGATTACTAGGACCTAGATCTCCAATAACGAGGAATATACTTAGTGAAATTGGGGTTTATAATGAAAATGAAATTTCTAATTACTACAGAAGTTACCGCGAGAATGAATGGATGAGTAGAGAAGGTGGTAATCCTGGAATGAGCACTAGAATAATCACCGTCGTGTCCACAATGACTGGCGAAGGTAAGACATTAATAACAAGTGCATTGGCCTTCTGCTTAAGCAGGGCTGGTTATTACGTAGGTATTGCCAAATTGGCAGGTGATATTAGGGACTTACACCCAAGTCTCTATATCCTTAATAGACCATTTAAGCCATGGATGAGCATAAAATTAAGGTGGGGAAGTAAATCACTTGGTTGGATCAACTGGAAGGAGACACTGAGTACAGTCAGGAGTATTGGATTAGATATATTGATTATTGAGGGTGTTATGGGACTCTTGACAGGCTCATCTAGAAGATATAAGCGTGGCTTTTCATCCACATTAGACTTCATAAGGCAAACAAACACTGATACTGTGTTGATAGTTTCCGCGAACCTTGATGGTATTGAGGGTGCATTATTCAGGTTAAGATCATACATTAACCTGTTAATTAGGAATGGTAAAAAACCAATCCTGACAATTCTTAATAATGCATATGATGGCACCCATGAAAATAGAGAATTAAGGAAATTCGAGAGATACGCCAATAGGTTAAGCATACCGTTTGTGGTGGTTAATTCATTGGCCATATCATCAAAACCTGAGGAGTTAATAGATCTTGAGGATTATAAGGACTCAGCAATCAATATTTCAAGTATTTTATGTAGCGCCTTAATTAATGCATTAGGTAAATCACGGTTATTATAGATAAGTAATCGTTAATCCAATGAATTACGATGTCAGGTATAACATTTCTCGTAGAGATAAATACAAGGCCTGCTATTACCCCGTAAATAAATATATAACTAAGCGTGTAAAGAACCGATAATAGATTATTAAGTCCATAAACGGCAAGGTAAACTGGCACATGCGCCGCTGTGAAGTAAATGGCACTTATTATTATGGCGGGTAATGAAGTAATAATGCTTACGGAATCATGCCTTGGCAATAATCTACTAAGTATGAACCCTCTAAATACGAATTCCTCACTAACTGCAATTGGATATAATGTGTAAATAAGGAGAGGCATGTTTACTGATGGTATTTGAGGTAACAATACCGTGAGAGGCAGTAAACCACTTATTAAAAACCATATTACTGCTAGAATTATCACCACTGGTATTGTAAGTTTGCCGAATAATGGTACCCAGGATAGACCAAGTTCATTACGTAATTTATAAGTTCTCTGTCGATAAACAATAAATAAGACCGCAATCACTATGTACAGATATGGAGCAAGATCCCCAAGTAGGTATGTTGATAGGAGACTTATTGGATTTTTCATGGCGTTACTTAATGTTTGCGTAATTGATGAAGATATGGCATAATGGGTGTTTGTTAATATGTATGGTTCGTACGTAATAAATACTGGAATAACTATTGCAATTAATAATATTGTTGGCCAAACAATATCGCCCAGGTATTTACTCATCATTAATTGTCTAACACGTTTTACTTAAATAATTCACTCACACGGGAAAGTGTAGTTGTGATTCATAGTATTTGAGGCAAGGGAGGCGGCGGTTTAATAAGTTAGTTATTATATCTAGAGTTTGTTAAGGCAATGAGGAGTAAGGAGGATGAGGAAGTGGAAGAGATTGAGGAAGAAGAATTTGAAGAACGTGAGGAGGAAGAAGAGGAAGAGATCACCATAAAGGCCGAGACGCCACAAAATACGCCACCATCAATAGTACTTACTGTAACATATGATGGAAAGATGGGAAAAGCCCTCATTAAATTATACGATCCTGTCAATGATAGGATCTACTTTTGGTATGACAATACCGGCCATAAACCTTACTTACTAACTAATGTAAAACCTGAGGAATTAACTTCAAAGTTTACAAAGGTAATTCTTCATCCAGGGTTTAGCAATATTGAAGCTGTTGAGAAATATGATCCGTTAGATGATAGGAAGGTGGTGCTTACGAAGATAAATGCTAAGGACCCACTGAGTATTGGAGGTAGGGCTGACTCAATAAGGGAATTATTACCAAGGACTTGGGAATCAAGAATTAGATATCACCTATGTTACATATATGATAATGAGATTATACCTGGAATGTTTTATAGAATTGAGGATGGAAAGTTAGTACCAGTACCTATTGAGATACCTACTGAGATTGAGGGATTCATAAATAAATTATACGTAAATGATAGGGAGTTCCTCGAGGAAGCAAGGAGGTGGATACCGCTATTTCAAGCACCTGTACCGAATATTAAGAGATTATCCCTTGATATCGAAGTATTCACACCGCAAGAGAATAGAGTACCTAACCCGAGGGAGGCTAATTACGAGATTATAGCCATAGGTCTCGCTGGAAGCGATGGATTGAAAAAGATACTTGTACTTAGGAGACCAGATATAGAGTTAAGACCTGAAGAGCTTGAGGATCTCATGTATGATGATGTTGAGGCGGAGTTCTTCGATAGTGAGTATGATATGCTGAAGGAATTATTCTCAATAATCCTGCAATACCCAATATTAATTACATTCAACGGTGATAACTTTGACCTACCCTACATATACCATAGAGCCTTAAAGCTTGGTTTCAAGAAGGAGGAGATACCAATAATACTGAGGAGAAATGAGGCTTCCACAGCCCTTGGAATACATATTGACTTATATAAGTTCTTCAACATTAGGGCAATTGAAGTATACGCATTTGGCGGTAAATATAGGGGTATGGATAGAACACTTGACACCATAGCCCATGCAATAATAGGTATGTCGAAAATAAGTAGAGAGAAAACCGTATCGCAAATGAGCTACGTTGAATTAATAAATTATAACTTTAGGGATGCTTTTCTGGGACTTTATCTAACGACATACGATGATAACCTTGTATTAAGATTAATAATATTAATGTCAAGAATATCCAAAACACCACCAGATGACCTAGTTAGGAGCCAAATATCTGCCTGGATAAGGAACATGCTTTATTACGAGCACAGAAGGAGAGGTTGGTTAATACCGGAGAAGGAGGACATAGTCAAGGCTAAAGGGGACATTGCCACTAAGGCAATAATCAAGGGTAAGAAGTATGCAGGTGCCATAGTTCTTGAACCAATCCCAGGCATATTCCCAAACGTTTACGTACTAGATTTCGCAAGTATGTATCCCTCAGTGATAAAGCGGTGGAACATATCATACGAAACCGTTAAGTGCCTAAATGAAAAGGAACAAAATAATAAGCCAATTCCAGAATTACCTCACTGGGTATGTAATGATAGGAGAGGATTAACCGCCCTTATCGTTGGACTATTAAGGGATTTAAGGGCTTATGTATATAAGAAATTGGCGAAATCAGCACCAAGCGAGCTATTAAGGAGCTATTATAATGTTGTACAAAGCGCTTTGAAGGTTTTCATAAATGCATCATACGGCGTACTAGGAGCTGAGGTATTCCAATTATACTGTCCACCAGCTGCTGAATTAACAACGGCCCTCGCTAGGTATATACTATCTAAAACCGTATTAAAGGCGCTTGAGCTTGGGTTAGTACCAATCTATGGAGATACCGATAGTCTCTTCATATGGAATCCTGATGAGAATAAACTTAGGGAATTAATTGGATGGGTGGATAAGGAGTTTGGTATTGAGATTGAGCTCGATAAAGTCTATAGATTAGTTGCTATGAGTGGTAGGAAAAAGAATTACGTTGGTATACTACAAAGCAGTGAGTTAGATATAAAGGGATTAGTTGGTAAGAAACGAAATACCCCTGACTTCGCTAAGGAGGCTTTTAATGAAGTTCTAGGTCTTCTCTCGGATATACAGGGTCTTGAGGATGTTAGTAAGGTTGTTGAGGAGGTAAGAAGTAGAGTTAGGGACTACTATAGAAAACTGCAAAGGAAGGAGATACCACTTAATAAATTGGCGATAAGGACCGCACTTACTAAGCCTCTTGAATCATATACAAAGAATACGCCACAGCATGTAAAGGCTGCGTTGCAATTAAAGAACCTGGGTTATAAGATTGGGCCTGGCGATATAATAATCTACGTAAAGACCACAGGTAAGGATGGAGTTAAGCCGATCCAGTTGGCTAGGATTGATGAAATTGATCCCAATAAGTATATTGAGTACCTAAGGACCTCGCTGGAGCAGGTTCTTGATGCGTTCGGGATTGAGTTTGAGGGTGTGATGGGTTCGTCAATAATAGATAATTACTCGTGATATTTTATGAAACTACTCCTCAAGAAATTCTTCACCTTCCTCCTCACCCTCAGGTGCAAGTGATGATAATATGTTATTCACCACTTGGTTTATAACGTCATCATTTATGTAGGGCATTATTACGACAAATCTGTCGGCCTCCATATCCTCACCCATCCATCTATTGCTATATATTATTTCGTAGGTTGGTATCTCAACCTCGGCCTTATTACCAACCCTCTTAACACCGAACTTCTCGACCTTCTTATAAAGCTCCTTACTCAGCGGTAGATTTAGACTTATTGTTTGAGGAACCTTAAGAACTATGAAGTCTGATTCATCGGGGTTCCACTTATCTAATAGTTTCTTCACGTAATTCTTTACTGCATCCGTTAGGTTGGACTTAACAATCTCCTTATTGGCTATACTCTCATTCTCTATATAAATAGCTATATTCTCGCCCTCCTCAGACATACTCAACAATTACTATACCTGGGATTATTAATAAAGCTTAACTTTTCCCTGCTATTAAAATGATAACCAAAAGAATCAACGCCCAGTAGAGTTACTTAAGGACCTAATTACGATAACTATCCTTTCTATAGCAGTGATATTTGTTAATAAAGCGAGGAGAGCTAGGCCATACACCATCACCGCGTTTATGCCCGTAATTATAAATATGAGAAGAATGAGGAGAATAATAATTAATCTTTCCTCCCTTTCAAGGAGCCCAATACCCATCATTTTAACGCCAAGTGCCTCCGCCCTAGCCCTAGCATAGCTGGTCATTAATGAACCCAGTATTGCAAGTAATAATGAAATAATACTCAATAAGCCCCTATCACTGGCTATCCAAATATCAATAAGTGCTATAAAATCAACATACCTGTCTAATGTTGAATCCAAGAATGCACCGAGTTTGGAGGTTCTTCCCCAATACCTGGCAATTAAGCCATCGAGCATATCAAGTGCGCTTGCTAGGATTAATAATACAAATGTTAATATGTATGCCCAATAATGATGCAGCCCCATTAAGTAGGGTGTTGGTAATGCAATAATTAGGGATAATATGGTTAATATATTGGGATTTCGAGGCATAATCTTCGCAAGACCTTTTTCAAGAATATCCTTGCCTATCCTTTCCACCTTATCCTTAAGTTTTCCCAGAACCACAATCAACACCGCAATTAAAAACCTCTTTAAGGATTGAGGATATGAAATCCCTGGCCTTTAACCAAAGCTCGATGGTCTCTGGCCTTAGCCTATACATCTTAGACCCATCGCTCATGAATGTCTCCACTAAACCATCTCTCTCCATTTTATAAAGCACAACATAAACACCAACGTTTGTTATGCTAATGCTAAAGCGTTCCTTAATTTCCTTAGCTATCTCATAGCCATACATTGGCCTCTCCATTAATAGTTTAACTATGTAAATCCATAGATTCTCCTTGGTCAACTTAACCATGAGCCTATTGAGCGCCTTTTGGCTCATGTGCTCTCGGAAATAGACATTTATTTAACAATTTTATAATGCTAACCTAAGTCTTAATACATACGCGATGCTCGTATTACATAAGCTAATAGAGAAAGATTTAATAACCCATCACTTACATAGTCTCGATGTCGCTAAAGGGAACTACATTCCTAGAAAGTGTGTTACAAACACTAAAGAGAGCTATAGAGCTAGGTGGATATCCACAGGAGACCTATGAAATCCTGAGCAGGCCTCAAAGAATAATAACCGTTAGCATACCCGTTAAGATGGACAATGGAAAAATGCAAGTATTCACGGGTTATAGAGTGCAGCACAACAATGCCCTAGGACCCTACAAGGGTGGAATAAGGTTCCATCCCGAGGTTACACTCGAGGAGGACATAGCACTGGCAACAGTAATGACCTTTAAGAACGCACTAAACGGCTTACCATATGGTGGAGGCAAGGGCGCTATTGCGGTTGATTATAAGAAATTGAGTAAGAGGGAACTTGAGGAGTTAAGCAGGGGCTATGCAAGGGCATTAGCACCCTTCATAGGTCCCGAAGTTGATATTCCAGCACCTGATGTTGGTACAGATCCTCAAGTAATGGCTTGGATGGTTGATGAATACAGCAAAATAGCTGGACACAACGTACCTGGTGTATTCACGGCTAAGCCAGTCGTTTTATGGGGCAATCCAGTTAGGGAGTACTCCACTGGTTTTGGTGTGGCTGTTTGGGCCAGGGAGGCAGCCAAGAAATTATGGGGTGGTATTGAGGGTAAGACCGTGGCTGTCCAGGGATTTGGCAACGTAGGTTACTGGGGAGCATATTGGCTGGAGAAGATGGGTGCTAAGATCGTTGCGGTAACAGATAGCAGGGGTGGTGTTTACAATCCGAATGGCCTTAAATTAGCCGAGGTTAAGGCGGTTAAGGATAAAACAGGTACGGTGATGAACTACGACACATCTGGAACTAAGAAGGTAACTAATGAAGAAATTCTTGAGCTACCAGTCGATGTATTAGTACCTGCGGCATTAGAAAACGTTATACATAAGGGTAATGCTAACAACATAAAGGCAAAGCTAATAGTTGAGGGCGCAAACGGCCCGACTACAGCAGATGCCGAGAAGATACTACACTCAAGGGGTGTTTGGATATTGCCTGACCTAGCAGCTAACGCTGGCGGTGTTGTGATGTCATACCTAGAATGGGTTGAGGACCTGCAGTGGTACTTCTGGGATGAGGAGGAGACAAGGAACAAACTAGAGAGAATATTGTTAGATGCATTCAATAGAGTGATGAACAGGTGGAACAAACTAGGTACAAGCCAGGTCACAATAAGAGAAGCAGCATATGTGGAGGCTGTGGACAGGATCTACAATGCAATGAAGGTTAGGGGCTGGATCTAAGGAAAATCAATATTGAAAAATAAAATCAATATTTTAGTATCTTTACCTTTTATTTTATTTTCATAAAATATTTTATGAAAATAAAATATTAATTGAAGTAAGCCTACTATTTTATATAAACAAGACAACCTTATTATTAAATATTTAATAATAAGAAGGAGTATGATGATGAGAGAACAAGATCGTAAGGTGATTATAGATAAGGTAAGTGGAGATTTAATGATACTTAGGTATAATGACAATGAAACAAATTACTTCGAGGCTTTGTGGGAAATACCTGAAGGAGTTACGTATAATGCATATTTACTAATTGACAATGACACAGTAATACTTTTTGACACGTGGAAGAGGGGTCTAGAGAATGACTTCCTCAACGCCTTAAATTCAGTAATCGATATCCGTGACTTAGACTATGTGATTATTCATCACATGGAATCGGACCATAGTGGTTCAATAAAGGCCCTGTATGACAAGAACTCGGACATTACCTTCATTGGACATCTCATGGCTAATAAATTAATAAGAAACCTTTATGGGATTAATCCCAAATTTAAGGCCGTTAAAGATGGCGAAACCTTAAGCACGAAGAATTATCAGTTAACGTTTATTCACGTGCCGTGGCTCCACTGGCCCGAGACCATGTTCACATACATACCTCAAATAAGGACTTTATTGACTTGTGATGTCTTTGGTGCGTACACAATACCTAAGTCAATATTTATTGATGACTTAAATGATGATTACATATCATCAATGAGAAAGTACTTTGCAAACATTATCGGGTTTTACAGGGATAATGTAACCAAGAACCTTGATAAGGTATTAACAATGACAGGAGGCAATATTGACATAATTACACCTGCACATGGTGCTGTGATTAAGGGTAATATTGTGAAAAGATACATAGATCTTTATAGGGAGTTTGCACTTAAAACGCCGGTTAATAAGAAAATAGTGATTACATACTCCTCAATGTATGGTTTTGTCGATAGTATAATGAACCACATAACTCACGTACTTAATGAGTGGGGATTCAATGTTAGTGTTTATAGGTTTACAGATAAGGAGAGAGCAAGTATTGGTGATTTAATTGGAGACGCCAATAATGCACTTGGTATAATTCTTGGAGTATCCACATATGATACTGAACCATTCCCACTAATGGACTACGTAATTAACCTATTAATAAAGAAATTAAAAGGAGGAAAACCAATACTGCTAATAACGGACTACGGCTGGGGTGACGTCGTACTTAAACACGTAAAGGCAAGGCTTGAGAAGGTGGGCTTCACTATAATAGATGCAATAAGCGTAAACGGAATACCAACAAAGGAAGATCTAAACAAAATAGATATAGCACTGCAAAACTTCAAGCAAGCAATGGTCCAATAAAAATATCACTTGGTAAAGTCAAGAAAGATAGTTAATATTAAAATCCAGGAACAAAAACTTAAAAAGCCATAAGCCTCACTCCTTACCAGCCGCCGTAGCTCAGCCCGGTAGAGCGGCGGGCTGTTAACCCGTAGGTCCCGGGTTCAAATCCCGGCGGCGGCGCCAAGTTTTGTTTTGGCCCGTGGCCGTGTTACAAACCAATGTTTTCCTGTTGTATGTTTTATACCTACCCGTTATAATGATTAGAGTGGTCATTTACCACTTATGTGGTTCTGCTTCGCCTGTGGCTATTGTCTTTAATCTTTCTATTCCGTTTATCCTCCTTACTATCTCAACTACGGACTTTGGTACTAATTCCTCCCACCTTGAGTCGTCTTTCAGCATTAATTCTCTGATTCTTGTGGAGTTGTATTTCTGTCTGTCGTAGAGTGGTTGTTGCCTTACCTCAATTCTTGCCTCCCTAAGTAGCATGGCCACGAATGGATTTCCCGTATAGGCTACCTGGAATGGTGGTACGTATGACCTTAAGTAACCGAACCATGCCGCGTTATTCTCAATGTTGGGTATTGGCACAATGATTATTCTCGATAAATCAACACCGCCCTCCCTTAAAGCCTCCCTTAACATCCAAATCCTCTCGCCAATTGTAAACGGATCCTTAATTATGTAATTGAATTGTGCTGAACCAATCACTATTATTAACTCATTAATTTCATTAAGTATATCCCTTATGGCCCAAACGTGTCCCCAATGGGGTGGTTGAAATCTACCAATGAAGAGACCCCTAATCATTGAGCCCATAAGCACATTTAACTAGTGGTATTAAGCTTTTAATTGCATAGGATCGTAATATTACTTTTACATTTATTTATTAAGAATTCGTTAGTTGACTAATATCATAAATATAGTTAAACTATATATTAGGATAGTATTTAAATAAGTGTGCATTAATTAGAGGCGTATGAGCGAAGAGGTTAAAGAAGTAAAAATTGAGACAAGTGGTAAGGTTATTCAAAGTCCCTGCGGGCCCATAATTCATGGTCTTGAAGACGTACTGGTAAAGACCACTACAATAAGTGATATTGATGGCAAGAATGGCATTCTCTGGTATAGGGGCTACAGAATTGATGAATTGGCTAAGTACTCAACGTTTGAGGAGGTAGCATACTTAATACTGTATGGTAAATTACCTAACAGGAAGGAACTTGAGGACTTTAAGGCATTACTAGCCTCGTACAGGGACTTACCCAGTGAGGTCTATTCCGTAGTAACTACACTGGGTAAGGTTAAGGCGCATCCAATGCTTGCCCTTGAGGCTGGTGTGGCAGCTTTGGGTGCATTTGATGAGAACCCGAGTGATTATAGTAAGGAGGCTAATCTCAGGAGGGCTATCAAGTTAACGTCGGCACTACCAATAATGATGGCGGCGCATTACAGAGCAAGCAGGGGTCTGGACCTAGTTAAGCCTAGGAAGGATCTAAGTCATGCCGCTAACTTCCTCTATATGATGTTTGGGAAGGAACCTGATGAAACATCAACTAAGGCAATAGATTTATACTTGGTTCTTCATATTGATCATGAGGTACCTGCTTCAACATTTGCAACACTTGTGGCGATATCAACATGGACAGATCTGTATTCTGCAATCGCGGCGGGCATAGCTACATTGAAGGGACCACTTCACGGTGGTGCTAATGAAGCCGCCATGAAGCAGTACCTGGAGATTGGGAAGCCCGAGAGCGCTAGACCATATGTGGAGAAATTACTTGCTGAGGGTAAGAGATTAATGGGCGTGGGGCATAGGGTGTACAAGGCGTACGATCCAAGGGCTAGGATATACAAGGAGCTCGTGAAACAATTAAGTGAGGCTAAGGGTGACATGACTTGGTATAGGATTGCTGAGGAGGTGGAGAAGGTTGTCCTTGAAAAGCTAGCCCCTAAGAAATTATATCCAAACATTGACTTCTGGAGCGGCATAGCCATGTACCTACTCGGAATACCCTACGAATACTACACACCAATATTTGCGATGTCAAGGGTAGTTGGATGGTCTGCACATGCAATAGAGTATCTAGATCAACACAGGCTATTCAGACCCAGGGCGTGCTATACAGGACCTCATGATGTACCTTATATACCCATTGATAAGAGATAGTAATGCTTCCTCGTTATAAAAAGTATTAAAAACGCTTATTTTCATTAAATCTTCGGTTTCAATGAACGGTGTTGAATTGTTAGAGGAATTGAAAAGTATGCGCAATAACCTAAAAGGCTTAGCCGCTAGGGCCGTAATTAATTATATAATGACAGAACTTAATGAGATTAATTCAATAAGTGAAGAGGAACTTAACAATATATTGTCTAATGCATTGAGTCTCGTAGAGATTGAGGAAAATGATATTCATAGAATTAAGGAATTTATTAGGAAAAAGATGATGCATTCATGAACTTTGTTTATCTGATTAAGTGGAAGGATTGTCTCAATAACGTTATTAAGGAGAACCGTACGAGCATAGTTAATAATAGTGATAACGGCATGCTCATAACCACAGACGATGATACTGACTTAATAAATAAGGCAGTGGATAACGGCTGTACAGCATATGCCAGATACTATAGGTTTAGGCTGATTAAGGCAGGTAATCTAAATGAGGTTTTAAAGATCATTAGACCTCTTGATTTGTGGATTGAAAATAATGTGCTTAATATGGTTATTAATCCATTAAGGCTCAGTACACTTGACCTTGCTAGGATCCTTTACAGATTAAACTTTGAGTTGGAGTTAATAAGTGAGGATGATGTTGAATATACGAAGTAACGAGTAAAGGGAAAATTCTTATGTTTAAATGAGGATATAATGCCGTAATGAGTATCACTAATTTCATCGGTAGAGAGACAACGCCTGACCTTGAATACTTAGTGGATCCAACACCAGCTGAGGCTCTTCGACTCATAAACCTCAGGAAGAGCACGCATGTAATACTTATTTATGGAGATATGACAGCATCATACGAGGGCAGGGCTAAATCTCAGCTTGAGGATTTAATGCCCAGGCTCATCATTTCTAAACCAGATGGAACTTTTATGGTTCATGAATCCAATAAAGAGAGACCACGGTTATGGAACCCACCACCGTCCACATTATATGCATCAATTAATCTAGGGATATTAACTCTGAGAAGCGTTAGGCAGAGTCCTAGGGAAATAGTTGTTGTGGACATTCCTGTAATCAGATTTGTTAGTGCCGTGAGACTTGGCGTTACGCTGAATTATAGAGTGTTTGGTAGGGAGGAGGATGTTGTTAATGCCATTATTAGTAATCCGAGTATTATTGAGGATAGCCTACAAATAATTGCCAGGGAATATCACACAATCGTTGGCGACATAGACCTACTGGGTAAAGACTCCAAGGGTAACCTGGTGGTTATTGAATGCAAGAGAAGCCAGGCCGGTCCAGAGGCCGTTAACCAGCTTAAGCGCTATGTCGAGCACCTGAGTCAGAAGGAGGGCAAGAATGTTAGGGGCATTCTCGTCGCACCTTCTATCTCATCCGCAGCTTACCATTACCTAAGGCAATACGGCCTCGAATTCAGGCGTGTTGAACCTAAAGAATTGGTTTGATTACGGCATTGCCGCGAATAATATAAGGAATACTACGCCTAGTATAACTGACATTATATACCAGCGCAGGGAGAGAACCGCTAATTCCCTAAATTCCCTGTTTCTTCCATAATTAATTAACAATAGTGTTAGGAGTAAGCCGTCGGTTGAGGGTATTGCTATTATTAGTGATAATAGTATTGTTTCGGCCATTATTGACATAGCCACGTTACTAGAAACAGCATTTGTGGCGATTCCCGTATATACCCACTGCTCTGCCGTATTCCATATACCAAATAACGGTATTAATGATGGACCTAATGACACCATTATGCCAGTTAATTTATAGGAGAAAACAGCCACCTGAGATACTGATGATAATTTCTCCATTTCTGACTGTTCCTGGTTAATTTCCTGATTAACCTGCGCCGCAAATTGTTGACTGGGTTTTACGGCATAACCGAGAAAATAAGCCGCTAAATAAAGTAGCAGTAGAATTAAATAAAGGTATATTCTAAATCTTCCTAACCTACCTATTATGGAAGCTCTTATCCTCTCTTCCTGTGTTAGCATTAATGACTCATTATTCGTAGACTTTAAAAATGATTACTCTCTCACTATTTTACGCTCTAAGTAGTATATGCTCAATACCATCCTTATAAGTCCTGGTAATTATATTCTGCTTCTCGAGACTCCTGAGAGCTAAGTCTATGTAGGTAATCTTAACCTTAAGTATTTCATCACCGTACCAATCAATCATCCTGTTAATTATCTCATTCAAGGTCCACTCTCTCTTACCATTCTTTGACTCTTCAATTAGTATTCTCTTTATGAAGTTTGTCATATCCTCAGTGATATTCCATGGATAAACAAACCAAACCCAATCCTTAACCTCAATTGCCCAATAATCAGGTTTAAACTTAGCAACCGTCGATATCCATTGTAGAGCTGCCGTCCTCACATCCACATTCCTGCTATTCCGTTCTATGTGCTCCTTAGCCAATTGTATTGAGTCCCCAGTATCAACGATATCATCAATTACGAGAACCTTCTTACCACTTAAGTCAACAGACAATGGATACTTAATATACGCCTTCTCAGCTGCTTGAGCCGTAGATGGCCAATGAACAACCTGAACACTGATTAGGTCAGAAATTCCTAGGTAATCGCAAATAAGTCTTGCCGGTGCATAACCACCCCTTGCTATTGCAACTACAATGTCAGGTAGCCATCCTGAGTCCTTTATCTTCATTGATAATACCCTAGCCCACTCGGCTATTTCGTCCCAACTAACAAGCCTTATCGGTACTCTAACCACGTTTTTTGGTAATACTCATGACTGATTTATAAATTTCATGCTCATATTCAGGGATAGTACTATTTTTATTTGAATTTTTGAACCATATTAACCTAGAAGTAATTTATGGTACTTAAGTACTATGTAATACTCACAATTGCAGTGGTAGCAATATCCTGGGCATCAATACTAATATTACTATCTGGTGCTCAACCAATAGCCGTAGCCTTCTGGAGAACTGCCATAGCCGCAGCAGTACTATCACCATTGTTAATCACCGAGAAAAGAAGCAATGCCTACATACCATCAAAAAATGACTTTATTCTAATGGTAATTAGTGGCATTGCATTGGCCACGCACTTCATGACGTGGATTCAGAGCCTATATTTGACAACGGTGGCGGCAAGCACAACGCTGGTCTCCACATACCCAATATTCACGTTAATAATGGGTAAGTTAATAGGGGAGAGGGTTGGGATAAGGTCAATAATTGGCACATTAACTGCCTTCCTAGGTATTGTATTAATCACGGTACCCGAATTCTACATAAGCCTAAAGGCATTAGTTGGTGATTTACTCGCGTTGGTCGGAGCCATGTCCGGCGCCGTGTACTTCCTAATAGGCAGGTTCATTAGGACCAAGGCATCATTAGCAACATACACAGTACCTGTTTACAGTATTTCAGCCCTCACAACATTGTTTGTTGGATTAGTATTACGTACAAGGTTTTGGCCGTACCCACCGTATACCTGGTTTTATATATCAATGATCGTGCTTGGTCCTATGCTACTTGGCCATACATTACTAAATTACTCCCTTAGGTATTCGAGGGCCATAACCGTAACAACATCGACATTAGGCGAACCCATCGGAGCATCATTACTCGCATTACTAATATTTCACCAGGTCCCCCAGGCATTAACTATTGTTGGTATTTCAGTGACATTATTGGGAATATATATGGTTATTTCTGAGGAGTCCCATGGAGAGGAAACTTAAGTATGGATTAGGTAAATTAAGCAGTTCCTAGTTCTTAAAATTGGGGAATCCTGTGGATTGCACTATAATAGTTGATTCACGGGAATACGAGACAGCAGAAGAAGTTATTAAGTGGATTAAGAGACTTAGTTGCAATATCATTCCTCGTAAATTAGATATTGGTGATTATGTGTTACCTAATAATGTAGGTATTGAACGTAAAAAAGCCATGGACTTTATCTCATCAATAGTTGATGGTAGATTATTCGAACAAAGTAAGGAGTTATTGCACGCATTTAATAGGGCGTATGTAATTGTTGAGGGTGATTTATGGAGAGCCTTAAATAGGAGGAATGTTCATAAGCACTCCGTACTCGGCGCACTAGGTACATTAATCGATATGGGTATTAGAGTGCTATATACACCTGATGAGGAGGGTACGGCTTATGTCATGAAATCACTTGTAGAAAGAATAGGTAACAAGGGCATTAAGTCAATACCAATTAAAAGGGGTGAGACGATAAGGGATGCCCAAATTCAATTTTTATCATCATTACCCGGTATAGGCCCAAAAAGGGCGGAGGCCTTATTGAGAGCATTTGGAACACCTCTTGATGCCTTAAATAATCTAGGGCAATGGACTAGGAAGGTTGATAATATTAATGAAAATATAGCGGGCCTCGTTAGGAAGGTATTAACTACAAAGTATGGTGATGAAATAAATAATGTCGTTATTTCAATTGATGAGGCAATTAGGGAGGTGAATGAGAAAGAAAATGATGACAAAAGGAAAAAGAAAGATGCAGATAATGTTAATAATAAGCATAATATAATGGATTTTCTTGGTGATAGATAAATGGTAATTACATGCCCATACTGCGGCATGAATAATTGGGCAATGGTGCAATTCCTGAGTAGAAGAGGAAGCGAAAACTTCATAATTGTATGCCGTTGTAATAATTGCGGTAAAATCTTTTACTTATACAAGACAAAATTCTCAACATTAACATATAAATTAGAGGATATTGGTCTTTAATACACACGTAATTTCTTGTGTGTAGAAAGAGGAAAAATCCTTAAATATTAATTCCTAAAGAGCAACATTAATGCCTGAATTACCACTGGCACCAATAGATAGAATTTTCCATAAGGCAGGTGCTGAAAGAGTAGGTGAAGATGCAATACAAGCATTGAGAGATATCCTTGAATATATTGCGTTTGATATAGCTACAAAGAGTATAGAATTGGCGAGACATGCTGGTAGAAAGACGGTAACAGCTGATGATGTTAAAACAGCAATTAGAATTCTTAGATGTATACCTGCACCGACATCATAATAATGCATAATTAAAGAATTACACCTATTTAAAATAATTATCTAAATTATTCACTTGACCGATCAGCATAATTAACAACGTATCTCCTAGGCTTGAGGACACCTACTATATAATTAAACGCCTTATCTGGCATGCTCTGATCCCCGCATGTATATATATCGACAGTTGCGAACCTATAAATAGGCCATGTGTGTATTGCTAGGTGGCTCTCAACGATTAGCGCCAAGACACTTATTCCTTCCTTATCACCATTTACAAATCTCCAGGACCTAACTTCGACCAAATGTACATTGGCTATCTCAGCAGCTTTTATTATTAATGATCGTAAAAAATTTTCATCACTTAAAAGACTTGGATCAACATCGTATAAATTACCATATACGTGCTTACCAACCACCTTACTTATTTTTTCATATTCCAATCGGGACATTATGGACATGGCTTCGGACTCCGAAACCCACATAAGGCATGCATTTTAAAATCTTTCTTTAGGTAAAGAAAGGATACGAAGCATGTCGGTGCCCTACGTACCTACACCACGTGATATTGCCTTTGAAATGCTTAAGCTAGCTAATGTAAAGCCTGGAGAGATTGTTGTAGATCCGGGTGCTGGTGAGTGCGGTATCATCACATTAGCTGTTACTATATTTAATGCTATTGGCATTGGTATTGAAATTAATCCAGCGCTCGTTAGATCATGCATTGAATCCTTTGAGAAACTAGGATTGAGGGGTAGGGCGTACATTGTGTGGGGTGATCTTTTCGATTTTGATTATTCGATAGCTGATGTCGTGACACTATACCTCGGTAGTGATATTAATGAGAAACTGAAATCAAAACTGAACAAAGAACTTAAGCATGGCGCTCGCGTGGTTTCTCACGATTTCGAGGTACCTGGTTGGCAACCCATAAATTCCATGATCATTAACGGACCATTTAGAACGCACAGAATTTATTTATATATTATCTAGGGAAAATGAAGTTAATGAGTTATAATGGCGAATTGACGGAGATATTAGACACATACTTATTGCCACTTAAAAGTATAGAGGAAGTGATAAATGAGAATAGAAATGCTAAGATTCTTATTGAAACACCTCTTGGATTTAAAAATGTTGGATTAGAGGTAGTACGATATTTAAGTAACAAAGGTTTCAGGGCATATTTAAGCGGTCAAAATGTTTGGGGTACCTGTGATTTCTCGGTTTCAAATGATTATCAGTACATAATTCACTTAGGACATGCTCTACCTCCTAATATTTTTCGTATTATAAATAATAACTATAGGTTAGAAAGACAGGAACTTAATGATGCGGTAATTATTAGAATTAAGAATGGACCCACTGTATTATTCTCAGCGATTTACTATGAACCTAAGCCTGATTTATTGGATAAACTTAGGGAACCAGTAAATAATATTATTAAGTCGAATCCTAATGCCCTCATAACCTATGCACTACCATATAAATTATATGCATATAGTATTGCGAAGACACTTAATGCACGGATTGCCCCGGGCCCTATAACTGGCTGTTTTGTTCAATTTCCAATACCAAACACAATCCTATTCATAGGCTCAGGTTACTTTTATCCATTAACGTTCAAGTTATTAAAACCTCAAACAACCGTCTACTCAATCGATATTTTCAGAGGAATTATTGAAGATGTTGATTACATATATCGTAAATACTTAACCATGAAGGTTAAGGCAATTCACGAATTTAATAATGCAAAGTTTGTGGGTATTGTAATATCGAGAAAGCCGGGCCAGTATAGATTGGATTTAATTGAACCATTAATTAACAGGCTGAAAAAGTTAGGTAAGGGTTATGTTATTATTGATTTGAATGAGGTTTCACCTGATTACATTAATAACCTACCTGTGGATGCTGTAATAAATACTGCATGTCCAAGAATTGGTATTGATGATTTAGATAGGTTCATAAAACCTGTCGTTAATGCTGGCGATATCCTTAAATTGAATGTTCTCGACTTAAATAATTTATTAGTGTGGTGATACGTATATTGTTTATCATCCGTAAAAAAGAAAGGTTTTTATAGAAGTGCTTTACGGACTCGCCGATGAGTAGCGGTACACAGGCATATCTGGCACAGATCGGTGGAGTACCAGTTCTCGTATTAAAGGAGGGCACGCAGAGAGCCTTTGGCAAGGAGGCAATGAGGATAAATATAATGGTCGCCAAGGCCGTAGCCGAGGTAATGAAGTCAACACTTGGCCCTAAGGGTATGGATAAAATGCTCATTGATAGTCTTGGTGACATAACAATTACGAATGATGGAGCAACAATACTTAATGAAATGGATGTTCAGCACCCAATTGGTAAGTTGCTAGTTGAGATTGCTAAGACCCAGGATGATGAGGTTGGTGATGGAACGACAACAGCAGTAATACTGGCGGGGGCATTACTTGAGGAAGCAGAGAAATTGCTGGATAAGAACATACACCCGACTGTTGTGGTTTCAGGATTTAAGAAGGCACTTGATGTAGCTACGGAGCACCTAAGGAAGATTGCAGTACCTGTGAAGAGAGATGATATATCAATGCTTAAGAAGGTAGCGGCTACATCAATGCATGGAAAGATAAGCGAGACCGTCAAGGACTACTTCGCAGAGTTAGCCGTTAAGGCTATGCTACAGGTTGCTGAGGAGAGAAATGGAAAGTGGATTGCGGACTTAGATAATGTCCAAATTGTTAAGAAGTATGGAGGCGCTCTTGAAGATACACAGTTAGTGTATGGTATAGTGGTTGATAAGGAGGTTGTTCATGCAGCCATGCCCAAGAGGATTGTTAATGCCAAGATCGCCCTACTAGATGCACCACTTGAGGTTGAGAAGCCTGAGATCGATGCTGAGATTAGGATCAATGACCCTAATCAAATAAGGGCGTTCCTCGAGGAGGAGGAGAACATTCTGAAGTCCTATGTTGACAAGTTTAAGGCCCTTGGAGTAAATGCTGTCTTCACAACGAAGGGTATTGACGACATGGCCCAGTACTACCTTGCTAAGGCAGGTATTCTAGCAGTTAGGAGGGTTAAGAGAAGCGATATCGAGAAGCTCGTTAGGGCAACTGGCGGTAGATTAGTGACTAATATTGAGGATATGACCGAGGCAGACCTAGGCTTTGCAGGTCTCATCGAGGAGAGAAGAGTTGGAGATGAGAAGATGGTGTTCGTTGAGCAGTGCAAGAATCCGAAGGCCGTTAGTATACTGATTAGGGGTGGATTTGAGAGGCTTGTTGATGAGGCTGAGAGGAACCTCACAGATGCGCTTAGTGTGGTTTCTGATGTTATTGAGGAGCCATACGTATTACCCGGCGGTGGAGCGCCTGAGATGGAGGTTGCTAAGGTTGTTAGGCAGTTCGCGGCCAAGGTTGGCGGTAGGGAGCAGTACGCAGTGGAGGCCTTTGCAAATGCCGTTGAGGTAATACCAAAGACACTTGCCGAGAATGCCGGCCTTGATGCAGTTGATGTTTTGACTGAGCTTAGGCACATACATGAGAGTAAGGAGGATGGATGGAAGTTCGGTATTAATGCATTTTCAGGAAAGGTTGTAGACATGTGGGCTCTCGATGTTATAGAACCATTAACTGTTAAGTTGCAGGCGCTTAAGGCTGCAGTTGAAGCTACAACAATGGTCCTAAGAATTGATGAAATAATTGCTGCAAGCAAGATGGAGGGAGGAAAGAAGGAGCAGAAGGAGGAAGGAGTTGGCGAGGGCTCATCAAGCCCCTCATTTGAATAATATTAAAAAGCCCAGGCTCATTAAAATGCTTAAAATAATCACCGTAAAAAGTACTCGTGTATCAACACCAACATTAAATTCCTTATTAATTATTCTTGCGAAAATAAGTAGTGTTATTGATATTATTATTTGTATCGAAACGACAAACAATGCGTTCCAGTGAATACCGAGGAATTGAAGGGATTTCGCCACTGCAGGTACGGCAAATAAAAGTATGTAGTAACCGAACATTATTGTCCTTATACCCCTACTTAATGCGCTAATTGTTAATCTATCACTTGAGTACCTGATGGCAAGTATGTACCTAGCAAGGCTAATTTCATTCTTTGATAAGTCGCCCTGTAATTCCTCGGATAATAATGAATCAAGTATATCATTATGCTCGTCATATAAGGCTCTTAATAGGTAAAACCATTTACGGGAATCATCAATCCCAAGAACGTTCATGATTAATGACCCATTACTATTCAGGATCTCATCTATAAAACCCTCTCGAGCATTCATTGTATTTAATAATTCACTATTAAGTCTATTCTTAAATCGAAGGAAAATTCTTCTGACAATAATTACTGTGGTTGTTACGAAGATTGGTATGATTAATGACAGGTAGGGATTTACGAGAGTTGAGAATACGAATAATGCAATTGGGCCTACTGATACTATTCCAACCATTATAGTTAGTGACTTTTCTAACGAGTCAATTGTTTCCTGTGCCTTAGCCTTAACATTACCTAGTAAGTATTCATTGAGACTCATTATAATCACCGATGTTGTTTAGGGTATTGTTTAATTGAATGGAATAATTAACGTAATTATCAATATCATGATTAAGTTTCATAATCCCATTAATAATGGCATTAATTTCTTGCTTATCAGGATCAAAGGATGGAGGGAAAGTAACGGCTTTAACTCTACGCATTGTACCTATCTTCTCCATGATTATTAGCACGAACTTGTTCAAATCTATGAGATCGATTAACGAAAATACTCTTAGCCTATTTGTTAAAGATTCAATACTATCTGCATGTGTTGTGGCTAATACCTGGAGTCCTGCATTAATTCCATGAATCAATGCCTCAAAGTGCTCCCTCTCCCTTAACTCGCCAATTATTAATATACCATACCCTCTATGCAATGATTTTAGGACTTCCTCGGTCTTACCGATTATTGACTTAACCTTAACGCTGGGTGTTGGTAATTCCAGGGATTCGTCGGTCTCATCAATGTATATTCTCCTTACGTTCAGGGGTAGCACCATATCCAGTGCATTTAATAGCGTAGTTTTACCGCTTGATGGAGGACCCATTATTAAAACACTATAGCCATTGCGTAGCGCTATAGTTAATTTTCCAGCTTCTATAATGTTTATTGAACCTTCATTAATTAATTCATTAATTGTAAATGGTTTCTTATGAAGTCTTACATGTACGGATATACCCTCGACCAGAGGCCATCTATCTACGGATATCCTGAGCTTTTTATTCCCAAGTGTAATTGAAAATTTCCCACTGGGATTATCTACGGAAACCTTAACACCACTGATATTGGCCATCTTAAGAAATTGCCTTACAATAGCCTGCGTATCAATATTTATAACCCTACAAGTACCATACTTACTATGATTAATGTACATGGAATCCTGAGTTATGAAAATATCCTCAATATCCCGATTTAGAATTATGGGTGCTAAATCGCCTAAACCAAAGCTAGCAAGTAATAATGCTGCCCTAAGTAACTCATCATTAATAAACATTGACAGGAATTTTTCTCTGGATGATAATAATGAGGATAATGAATAATCATTACCAGGAACAATCCTTCTTGTTAAATCAATTAAATAGCTCAAATATTCATTATTAATTTTATGAAGCTCAAATAGGCAATTACCGTCCTTAATTATAAATTCAGACGATGATATTGTGAATATACCATTCATTGATTGATTATTATCGATTACCAATGAGAGACCATCCATGACTATTATGGAGCCTTCTTTAAATGATTCTATTCTTATGGAAGACCTATCACGATTTTTAATCAATAAATTAAGAAGCCTGTTAATGAAGTCACGATGATTTGATTTACGTACAATATCGAGAAGCTGCTTTATATCCACTGATTCACAGGTACTTAGTGTTTCAATAGCGTCTGGATCGATTTTATTTTCTATGGCCATATTTGAAAGATCCTTTATGAAGGTGCAACTATTGAGTGATGAACATTTAATGCAGTTCAGGATTTGATGAGCAATTATTAACTTAGTTAATGGAGATTCTTTATTGTTATGGGAACTTAATGGGGGCATATTGAACCGACAAATTATCTCATCGAGGTATAAAAGGGGATTTCATACTCATCTTGGTTTAATTACGGCATAGTTTACGTGCATAATCTCTCAGAGTATACGGACTTACTTGAACGGCCTTAGCTATGTCCTCCACCCTTAACTTATAACCAAGTCTCTTGCTTACGCAGTATATAATGGCTGCTGCGAGGATTGGGGGACTTCTTGATTGTATTACGGACTTTCTTAATGAGTCGAGGTACTTCTCGGCTTCAGGGTATATGGTAACCCATGAGTCATTAAATAATCTAGTTAGTCCTGATTTAATATGCGATAAGACCCTATCTCTTAAATTATACCTAACCTTAATGTTGATCAGGGAATCCCTTATTGATTCAAAGGTGAGCTTATGCCCTCTTAATCTACATAGGTTTATAACCTGTTTAGTACTTATTGGTAAATTATGTGAAAGTACTACGTATAAAACAGCAGCGACTGCTGCTTGGTAATAGGTTGTCGATGACGAGCCCTCTTTATTCAATATCTTTCTAAATACGTGCTTAGCCTCCTCGACGTATTCATTGCTAATACCAAAAGCCCTCGCTATGAATAATATACAATCATAAGCTCTATAAATCGAGTAACTCTCACGCCTTGTCCTGAAAATGTCATTTATTACCTTCAATCTTCTATAGACACCTAACCTTGTTTCATCTCTCTTTCTAACGTTTTTCTCTACTGATTTCCATATTGGTGTTAAGTCTATTTCCTCGCCATCTAGTAATGGTGATGATTGCATATACGTATCGTAAACGTATACAGAACCAAGAACAGTACCACAGTCTATGCATATGTATTCTCCATCTCTCTCAATTATTCTTGAACTTCCACAATAAGGACATTTCATGGTATATAAGGCTTCTTTTTCGTTATTAATAAGTCCAGTGTTTATATGGTATATAGCTCAGGGTTACTAGACTCCAGTGGAGTGTGTGAGTTTACTGAAAGTTTTAATTTACTTTATCACCCTTAAACCAATATAGACCTTCTCGCCAACCTTAACATTGTTTTTAAAATTATTAATGTCCATTATTAAGCCTCCTATCGATATTTTTACTATATTTTCACCAACATAGTAAACAATACCATTCATGTAGACGTCCCAATTCAACGTATAGTTCGGATCCTTTTCATTACTTATATTAATCCTAACATTATCTCCCTGTTTAATATCAACACCAACAGCATTCTTCGGGTACTCAAGAGCCAGGGATATACCCGAGCTACCCTCCATTTCAAGCCTAACTACGCCCTTATAATCCGTTTCCTTAACATTGACAACCTTGAAATCACCACTTAATTGCATTGGTGTACGGTAAGGAAAAATACTAAAAAAGCTTATCTTATGTAATCCCGATTGATTATGTCATTACTTGCTGACGCAGCCAGGAGGTTTAATGCAGAATTGCTTAACATGGTTAATAAGGAGGTCAGGATAACCACAAGCACGGGCACTACGTATCAAGGAATGCTCGTGGGTATAGACAGTTCATTAAACATAATGCTCGTGGATGCCGTTAACAACAAGAACGAGAGGTTCTCCCGAGTCTTAGTAATGAGTCATGCTATTGTCGATATAGTGCTTGTTCAGGAATTCGTGGATCTCAGGGAATTCGCTAAGTACATTGATAAGTACTTCCCTGGCATGGTTAAGTATGTTGAAGAGGCCAACATAGTTCAGGTAGGCAATGTGAAGGTGACCACCGCAGGTGTTGAGGGTTCTGGACCTCTGGCGAAGCGTGTTAAGGAGTTGTTTGATGAATTTATGTCAAAGCGAAAGTCCTAAGCACAAGGGCGAAATTTATTCTATATAATTATGTAAAAACCACGGAAAGATAAGGTATATTTAAAGTACTCATTGTTTTGTAGTAATTGTCAAGGATGTCCTTTGAGATATTAGACAAGGATTTAGCTGGAAGGATTGGTAAATTAAGGACTAGGTCAGGTATTATTGAGACTCCTGCATTATTTCCTGTTATAAATCCCATAAAACAGGTAGTGACATTAAATGAAATAAGCAATATTGGTTTTAACCAGGTAATAACCAATGCTTACCTACTTAAGAGGCACTATGGTGACTTAGTTAAGGAAGTTAGTATACATAAATTACTCAATTGGGATAAACCAATTATGACTGATTCAGGTGCCTATCAATTATTGATGTATGGTAAGGTTGACGTATCGCCTGAAGAGATTCTTAAATACGAGATTGAAATAGGTACCGACATAGGCGTAATACTCGACATACCAACTCAATGGGGTAGGCCTAGGAATATTGTATTACTCGAGGTTGAGGAGACCCTAAGGAGGGCTAGGGCAGCGCTTGTAAAGGCCAGAATGTGGGATCCTGATCATAAGATGTTAATTGTCGGCCCAGTACAGGGGGGTGATAAACTAGGTATACTTAGTTATTCGGCAGAGAAAATTGGTGAATTAGGTTTTGATATCTATGCCATAGGAAGTCCAACAACGTTGCTTGAGGAGTATGATTTCTCAATGATAATGAGGATGATAGCCACAGTAAAGGCTAGGTTACCACCAGGTAAGCCCGTTCATCTTTTTGGGGCTGGACATCCATTAATACTACCCTTTGCCGTAGCCATGGGCGTTGACTTCTTCGATTCTGCCAGTTATGTTCTCTATGCTCGTGATGATAGGATAATCCTTAGGGACAGGACTGTGAGACTTAATGAGATTAAGGTTGATAGAATACCCTGCAACTGCCCCGTGTGTAGGAAGTACAGTGTTAAGGAGTTGATGAGTATGAATAAGGCTGAGCGTGAGAGGTTGTTAGCAATTCACAACCTATACGTGCTTTGGGAGGAGATTCAGGAGATTAAGGCTAGGATTAAGGAGGGAACCCTTTGGGAGTATCTCGAGGAAAAAGCCGGCGGTGATGCCAGGGTTAAGTCAGCATTACTGGCCTTAAGGAAGGGATTAAGGGCTTTGCTAAAGGTAATCCCGGATGAGTCAGGGCGTGTGAGGGCACTGCACATAACATCCGTGGAATCCCTGTACAGGCCTGAAATTGTTAGGCACGTTGAGAGACTTCTCAATAATTATGAGCCACCCCAGGGATGCATAGTCTTAGTATTACCAGGTGAGCTCCTTGATAGACCATACATAAGGGATTCAATAGTTTACTGGCTAATAGACCAATTATCAACCAACAACCTACTTAGTAGGGTTCATGTGGTGATAAATAACCCGGTCCTAGGGCCAATACCATATGAAATAAGCGAGATATACCCATTATCGCAGCATGAGTATCCTGAACCAATCCCAGGTTATTTACGATCATTCTCGTATCATTTATTACGTAAATACTTAGTTAAATTACGTGGGAGGGGCTTTACTGATATAATGGTAATTATGAAAGAGAATTATGAGAAGATAATTAATGAATTAATGAACATAGGTTTCAAGGAAGTAACAATACTCGAGGCTAAGTCAAGGCAGGAACTATATGCATTAATACCCTGGGTCATTAGAGAAATAGGAAATATTTAATGTGGTAATCAATAGTTTTTCACAGAACATTATCGTTATCTTCTCCCTGATATTCTCGTATTTTAATACTTCGAGATCCAAGGGAACTTATGATGATATAGAATAAAGATATCGCGAAAATCAGCAATAATTATTGCTTTATATAATATATGGTGCTCCCTCCCTTCTTTTGATGCTTTCCTGCAATTCCTTAAGCTCCTTATCGATCATTTCAGCCAGCTCCCTTAGTTTGCTAACGTCAACCTCAATGCCTGTTAATTCCTTTAGAAACTGAATAGCAACTATAGCCGCATTGGGGTCGGCACGGAACGGCTCAGCATATGGTAATATAGAAATGGCAGGTATACTTAACCTTTCGAATTCATTCATTAGTAATGCCAAGGGTCCAACTATTGCGTAGTTCAATTCCATAAGCTTAACCCTACCCAAAGAATGCTTATTTCTATACTCAGTGGTTACGGCAATTCTCAATTGATCCAGGTCTTCACCCCTTAATCTATTGTCAAGTCCTCCAAAGAGTATGGCCTCCTTAAATCCATTAACGTAAACCCAACGGGCAATAGCCCCAACGACGTCATGGGCATACTTCGTCATGAAATCACCATCCCAATGAATAATAGATATCGTGAACTCGGTTTCCGGGCAATAATAAATCTCTCCGGGTGTAGAGAGCATGTTTGCACTAATGATGTAGGCGCTTAACGGTGGTTCCCTGGGCATCTTTATGAACCCGATCCTACGGCAATTCAATGCATTAGAAAGGTGCTGTACAACTAAGTAACCAACCATACCAAGGCCAGCGAATCCCGTTAAAAAATACGCAGGCCTTAACACCGGTTCCATAATATTAATTTTTACATTGCTCACGGCAATAGCACTATCTAAGCAGTTATTAAAAGCATTAGCTCTGCGTATTTTATCATAAGGTCAGACTTTAAAGGGGGTAGTATTACGATTAGTCAATGGGACGAGTAAGGCCAAGATACATAAAGAGCCTTGCTAGGAGATTGCTTGAGGTTTACCCAGGCAGGTTTAGTGATGATTTTGAAAGCAATAAGAAGGTGGTTGCTGAGTTGGCAGATATACCGAGTAAATCTGTTCGTAATAAGGTGGCTGGTGAAATAACAAGGGTAATGAAGAGAATGAAGGCTGGCGCTGAGGAGAAGCCCGAAATCGAATTAGAGGAACAGTAAAGGTTTATAAGGCCCATTAAAATTAATCAATGGTTATGTCATGGTTTGAAGATATTGATAATTGGTTTAAGAGAATTCAAAAGTATTTTGAGGAGCTTGAGCGAGAAATGGAGGAGGAAATGGATAGAATGATGAGAGGAGTTACGCCAGAGGAAGAAGAGAAACGTAGCAGTAGGGCAAGACCTAAGTATTACTATTACGGTTTTGAAATATCAATAGGTCCTGATGGTAAACCAAGGATTAAGGAGTTTGGTAATGTGAGACCCAAGGGCGAGAGACCAATTATTGAGGAGGACATCGAACCATTGACCGACGTCATTGAGGAGGAGGACTCTGTTAAGGTTATAATGGACATGCCGGGTGTTGATAAGGATAAGATTAGTATTAAGATTAGTGAAGATGGTAGAAAATTGATCATTAGTGCCAGGGATAGTGATAGAAAGTATTATAAGGAGGTTGACTTACCGACTGAGGTTGACCCAAGCCAGTCAAAGGCCACGTATAGGAATGGTGTATTAACCGTGGAGTTGAAAAAGAAGAGCACGGGCCGAAAAGGATTTGAGATTAAGGTTGAGTAATTTCTCTTAGTAAATCCTTAAAACTTAAATTTCTGAACTTCGTTGTGCCCTTTGGTGATGAGAGTGACCAACCTGGAAATGCTAGGAGAAGGTGGGTTATAGGGTCTGCATGGCCGTATATATACGCAGTGCCTCATTTAGGTAATTTAATTGGTTCTGTATTATCAGCAGATGTTTTTGTAAGGTACCTAAGGCTTAAGGGTGATGACGTCGTTTTTGTATCGGGCTCTGATGAGCATGGTACACCAATAGAGGTTGAGGCGCTGCAATTGGGCATAAGGCCTAGAGAACTAACGGATAGAATGCATGAAATAATAAAGAAATTATTCGAGTTCTGGGAGATTGGTTTCGATAATTATACAAGGACCGAGTCACCGGTGCATAAGGAATTTGTTAGGGAGTTCTTTATG
This sequence comes from Vulcanisaeta sp., assembly GCF_049966235.1. Classification (NCBI taxonomy): domain Archaea; kingdom Thermoproteati; phylum Thermoproteota; class Thermoprotei; order Thermoproteales; family Thermoproteaceae; genus Vulcanisaeta; species Vulcanisaeta sp. The sequence goes on along the minus strand of NZ_JBMFVA010000001.1, from coordinate 163,191 downwards.
AAGCTTTATAATAATAATTACATATTTACTAAGGAGGATGAAGTACCCTACTGCCCGAAGGATAAGATCTACCTTCCCGACAGGTTCATAATAGGTACATGCCCTTACTGTGGTTATGATAAGGCACGTGGTGATCAGTGCGAGAATTGCGGTAGATTACTTGAACCGAAGCTTCTAATAAACCCGAGATGCGCCATATGTGGTTCTAAACCTATTTGGGTTAGGACGGCACATTGGTATCTAGACTTAACGAGACTTGAGGATAGAGTTAAGAAGTATGTTGAGGAGAATACTGCATTACCAGAGAACGCTAAGCAAATGAGTCTTGGTATGTTGAAGGAGGGATTAAAACCAAGAGCCATAACAAGGGATAATAAGTGGGGTATTGAGGCTCCATTCCCTGGTGCCGATAATAAGACGATATACGTGTGGTTTGAGGCGGTGCTCGGCTACATATCGGCGACGATCGAGTATTTCAGGAACAGGGGCAATGAGGATGAATGGAAGAGGTACTGGTTCGACCCAAACACGCGGGTTGTGTTCTTTGTGGGTAAGGACAACATACCATTTCACGTAATACTACTACCCGCAATGCTCATAGCATCCGGTGACCCATATGTAATGCCCTACACCACGGCATCAACCGAGTACCTATTATTTGAGGGTAAGAAATTCTCCAAGAGTCAGAGGATTGGTATTTGGATAGACGAGGCGCTTGCCCTAATGCCTGTTGATTACTGGAGGTTCGTATTAATATACCAAAGACCCGAGAGTAAGGATACAAGCTTTGCCTGGCATCAGACCCTTGATGTTATAAACTCAATATTAAATGATATAATCGGCAACTTCATACATAGAGTCTTAACATTCATTAGCACTAGGTTTAATGGAGAAATACCTAGTGGATCATTAAGAGATATAGACATTAAATATAGGGATGAAGCTTTGGATCATTTTAAGAATTCTGAGGGGTATTATGAGAAGATTGAACTCAGGGACGCCTTATTGGAGGCCATAGAAATAGCCAGGGTTGGTAACAGGTATTTAAATGAAAGACAGCCCTGGGAATTAATAAAGGGCAATAAGGATGAGGCTGGTGCCGTTATACTCAATGCCCTACATATAGTTAAGATATTATCCATTGACTTATGGCCCATTATGCCGAAGTCCATGGAGAGTCTATGGACTATGGCTGGCTTCAGCAAATTAAACTGGAAGGATGCCTATGAGCCACCCAAATCAGGGATTAGAGTTAGTAATGTGAGACCATTGTTCAAGAAGATTAGTCATGAAGAGTTTAAGGAAATGATGAAAAAACTAGACGATATAAGGAACACTAAGGATAAGAATAAGTATCCATGGCAACAAGTGTATTTACCTGGTCAATGATGAAATAATACGTGAGGAATACCTGTGGTGTTTCATGGTAATAAAAATAAATTGCGAAGTTCGTTAGTAATTGATGGCCGTACTAGCGAGGGATGAAATACTAAAGCTTGTTAAGGGCGGAGTTCTATCAATCGAGCCCTTCAGTGAGGACGTTGTTAGGGAGAATGGACTTGACCTAAGGGTCGGCACTGAGTACGCAATATATGCCTTCGACGGGCAGGTAATAGACCCATGTGAGCTAGAGAGCGCAAGGCACTTATTCAGCATTGTTGAGGCTAAGGATGGTAGAATCGTAATACCACCAAGAAGCTTCGCGCTATTAACCACAATGGAATACGTGAAATTCTCAAAGGACATAGTAGGCTTCTGCAACCTGCGCTCAACTCTGGCCAGATACGGCCTAAGTGTGCCGCCAACAATAATTGACACAGGCTTCGAGGGCAACGTAACAATAGAAGTCATAAACAACAGCGGTAACTACATGGTCCTTAGGCCAGGTATGAGGTTCCTACACGTAGTCCTCGTAAAGGCAATTGGCGAGGCGAAGTACCTGGGCAGGTACCTAGGCCAGAGAGGGGTCACACCGCCAAAGGGCATGAAGGGTGAGTGCTAGTTTACTGTGTGTACTTAACGACTTCCATACCAAGGACGCCAGCTATTGTCTCTAATTCCTTGATTACATTGTCTGGTATTATGACGTGATGATTGTATGGCGCTAACCTAAGGACTACCGAGGAGTTAACCCCAAGGTCAAGTATCGCCTGCGTTCTACACATACTATTACTCAATAACCCTGACTCAACGACCTTTGCATTGAATATACTCATCCTCCTAAAATCACTTGAGACCGAAACCCCAGTCACCTCATTGAATAGTAACTTACCTGTTAAGCCATAGCTAAACCCTGACTCAAAATGCGTAACTACTCTAGCATCGCTGATCATGCTAAGGGCTATGGTACAATGAGCCATTGTGACCTTACTGCCTTCAATGTGATTCGTATTTGCGATCCAACCGCTATAGCCTGTTAACTCCCTGGCAATAACCATGGAGAACAAAGCCCTTAGGTCAGCCTCGCACGCCACTATCAACCCCTCCTCATTAAGCCTAGCCAATGCCAAACATGGTGTGACCTTGTGCTTAATTAGGTATGGGAAGCAATTAATTGTGAGGGCATCGTACTTACCATAAAGACCACGCATGGCAGCGTAGATCCTACCAACATCCCTAAGCCTATCATCACTAACCTCAAACTTAACCCTACCCCTGATGTAATTCATGAACTCGGTGGCTACTCTCTCATCGGCATTATTAATTATCTCCTCAAGACTCTCCATGGGTATGGCATCAACCCTAGCCTCAAACCTATCCTCAAAGGTCCTGGCCACACTATCCTTAACCCCAACACCAAGCAGAGCAACCCTAATACCGAGTATGGAGGCTATGGCCCTGGCAATCCTAAGCGCATGGTCAATATGGCCCAAGTCTTCGAGGTGAAGTACCCCTGAGTCAATCCCAACCTCACTAAGTAGAGCTCTTGTGTCAAGGGCTGAGGCGAGGCTATTAAGACCTGGGTGAGAAACAAGCAGTAACCTGCGTAGGCCATAATCCTCGGCGAACTCCCTAACGAGGCGACTAACACCACCTGACAGTATTAAGGCAACGACGAATGCATCATTAATGCTCAATCCCCTTAATTCATCAGTACTTGATATGACCCTATCAATACCCTCAATAGCGGGTAGTCTATCCTTATGCAGTGGTGAGACAAAGCCCAGGACAATGATCCTCCTCATACACCTAGTAATTCTCAAGGGCCTTCATAAACAGTTCTGGGTCAATATTGCCGCCAGTAACCATTACAACGACCTTCTTACCCATCAACTGGCTTCTTAACTTTATGGCCGCGGCTAGGGCAGCGGCGCCTGCAGGCTCAGCAACCTGCCCGGTATTAATGGCTAATTCCTTAATGGCTCTAAGTATCTCATCATCACTAACGAGAACAATATCATCAATCCTACCCCTCAATATACTGAAGGGCAGCTCATAAGCTCTAGCCGTAGCCAGGCCCTCGGCGATGGTCCTTGCATATCCCGTAGAGATTAATCTACCCTCCTTAAGTGATAAGTAAACGCTTGGCGCACCCTCGGTTTGGACACCGATGACCTTAATTGATTGATTAACGGATTTATAAACAATAACCGCGCTGGAAGCTCCCGAACCACCACCTATTGGATTGATCACCACATCAACATCGGGCAAGTCCTCAATAACCTCTAAATGCATAGTACCAACTCCTGGATAGAGCAGTGGTTCGTTAGTGCTATGCACGAATAATAAGCCCTCCTTGTTTGCCAGGTTCATTGCATAGTCCAGGGCCTCATCAAATACCTTACCATAGAATATAATTTCAGCGCCCAAATCCCTCAACGCCTCCACCTTAATCCTGGAAACACCCTCAGGCATTACAATCACAACCCTAGCGCCAATTAACTTACCAGCGTAGGCAACGGATTGCGCATGGTTACCCGTAGATGCCGCAATTAACCCCTTCCTCTGGGCCTCATCCTTCTTAACCATGGCAAAATACATACCACCCCTGACCTTAAATGCCCTCGTTAGTTGGAGATTCTCAAGCTTTAGATAAACATCAAAGCCAAGTAATCTGGACAATTGACGTGAATAAATAAGTGGCGTTCTTAAAAGGTACTTACTAATTACCTGCCTAGCCCTGTAGGTGTCTGATAATGAGAACATCAAACGCACTTAACACTGCGCCTAAATAAGCTTTGTAACTCAAGGAATTGCATATTGTTTTTGGTGGACCGGCCGGGATTTGAACTTTCCCCGCGGTTAATCCGCGACCGGGATCTCCCGCGTGCGAGGCGGGCATCCTTCCAGGCTAGACTACCGGCCCAAGGAGAAAGTCGAGAACTAAGAAATTTAAGCTTTTAGCCGGACTGACGCAGTAATGACTTCTTATTTTTGAGCAGGTTATTAATCTACGCGTGCCTTACATTACGGGGAGTACTTCCTGCTTAGTTCATCAACTATACGTATTACCTCCTCATAAGGTGGCTCAATGCCTGGGTTGTCACTGACCCACTTATAGACTATTAAGCCCTTTGGATCGAGTATGAAGACCGCTCTCTTAGCCACGCCCTTAAGTCCGAGTAGGCTCTCGTGGACGACCCCGTACTTCGTAATTACCTCCTTATTAAAGTCGCTCAACATTGTGAAGTTCAGCCTATTTGCCTCTTTAAACGCCTTGAGTGTAAATGGCGTGTCCACACTTATTGCTATGACCTCGGCATTGGCCTTATTTAGCAATGCCATCCTATCCCTGAAGGTGCACAACTCCTTTGTACATACTGGCGAGAAGGCCGCTGGGAAGGTTAGTATGACTACGAACCTCTTACCGAGGAATTCGGACAACCTCCTTGGTTTCAACTCCGTGTCTAAGAGCTCAAAGTCCGGGGCTCTTTCCCCAACCTCAACCATGATGGTCGAGTAACCATGGCGTCTCAACCTTAAATAACTAGGGCTATAATTCATAAATTAGTAATAGCCATTGGAGTTGTTACAAAATTATGAATAAATTAGGGTACGGAGATTAGTAATAAGTTTGTAAGGGATTATGAATAAGCATTATTTAACGGTCCGATTACATACTCACCGATGCCAAGTAACACTGAGGGCGGGAGGTCAAGGAATATGGGCATTAGTAGTAGGAGGAGGTTCCTAACCATGTTACTAACCGCCGGTGCTGCCGCAATGCTCGCAAGTATGATACCCAATGCAATAACCAATAATGGTCAGGGCATTGAAAGCACTACCGCCAATAATTCCGCAATTTCTTCCGTAATTAATGAGTCCAGGGCAAATCAATTAATCACTAATGGGTCCACGGTCAACATAACCGTACCAACCGCATCGCATATATCGGCCATTAAGACCTTCCCCACAAACAAGACGCAGCAGGTAAACGTCGATGCGGTTGCGGTAAGCAATGCCACAAATAACACGGGTAGCACTAGTAATGTTACTAACGTAAGTTTAACACCACTGGACGATTGGTATATCGTGCAAATAGGGCCTACACCCCAGGTAAATATCGGCAATTACATGCTGGTGGTTGATGGGCTCGTGAATAATCCATTAAACCTAACATACTCTGAACTGACGAGTATGCCGACCACGACGATCATAGACACACTACAATGTGTCTCAGACCCATACTTCCTAAAGGCGATGGTTAAGTGGATCGGAGTACCCCTGAAGTACGTGTTAAATGCCGCGGGTGTTCAATCGGGTGCGACTAAGGTAATACTCTATGGTGCTGATGGGTACACAAGTGATTTACCGTTGTGGAAGGCGATGGAGAATGACACGTTAATCGCGTTTATGGCTGATGGACAACCATTACTGGCGACTCACGGTTACCCCGTTAGGTTAGTCGTGCCTAGGTGGTGGGGCTATAAATACGTTAAGTGGTTGGTTAAGATTACGGTGACTAACGAGAATTACCTGGGCTATTGGGAGTCGAGGGGTTACCCAGACGTTGCTAGGAAGAACGGTGATTAACAATGCAGTCCCTGCGTATTAGTGATTTACGCATCAACAAGATCACTCTGATATACCCCGGCATCCTAACGATGGCTTTAGCGATGTATCTCAAGTCATGGTTCATCGCAGTGCCTGGTATTGTGATGGCGGTTTACCCAGCCCTCGGCATCGACATTGCTAACTCAATCTACTCACCGAGTTTTCAGAGGAGGACTGCATGGATATTACTTGCGTTGTCCATTGCCGAGGCAATTACGGGATTTGGTGCTGGGCCCGCGACTTCGTCTATAGTGTATTCCCTAACGTTCGGCGCCTTGACTAGGGGGTTAGCCCTTCAATTGCACATACTATTAATCGCACCATTATCGCTCTTCTTCATACTACATATAGCCAGTGGCATCGGTCTTGCATTGATAAGGAGGAGAATTACCTGGAGACCGCTTTATACCTACGTCATACCCTCAGCGCTCATAGTGCTCTTCTTAATCACCATGTACCTCTATAGCCTATTAGTGATTATTTAATTAAGCACAGCATTGACGCCACCCCGCACTCCCGCTTGGGATAATACATAGGTTTTTAACCCATTGATTTAATGAGTATGTTAATGAGTAATGACAAGCAATCTGTGCAGGCAGGGCAGGTTATTAACCAGGAGATGCTCGTGACCGGGATACTAACGTCTATCAAACCATTAATACAGGTGGTACTGGCGGACCTGGTTAATGACCCAAACCTCAGGAAGATAGTCATTTCATCAATGTTGTCTGTCATAAATGATAGGGAATTCAGGTCATCGCTCAAGGCCTTAATAATCGAGATCCTGCGCGATGAGAATGTTAGGCGTGAACTCCGCGACTTCCTAAGGGATGTCGGTAACCCACTGCGTCTTCTACTGCCTCCGTAAAACCGGGATTAATTTGGGTTTTGTTATTTTTACTGGTGTGCCGGGATTCATTTATTTTGGCAATACATTAACAGTAGTCAATGAGTTCGCAGGTAGACCCAATACAGATAGCCCGATTACCCGAGAACCAGCGTGAGCAACAAATAAGGTCAATACTACAAATGCTATTCACGCTAAAGGAGGACCAGGCATTCCAGGCACTTCGAGGAGTCATTGAGACCCTCGCCAAAAGGGCCGCTGATGATGAGTACATTAATTGGTGCAAGACAACTATGAAGATCCTGGCCTCGTACCCAGACGAGGTTGTTAAGGCGGGGCTGGCATTAAGGAGCAGGGTAGTCTCAAGCCTAGATAAGAACCTGCAAAACAGAGACCAGGCAATTGTGGGCAGAGTGTTACAACTGCTTGATGAGGGATCACGACAGAAGTTAATGAGGAACATGAAGTGAGTGCTTCCGGCTTCGTCAAAAGAATTAAATTTATCTTCCTTATCCTTAAACCCGCTGTAAGATGCCCTCAGTGATTTATTGGTGTGATGACTTAAACGTGCCAGTACTTAGTAAGGACTTAGGGGCTAGGCGATGCTCATCAATGAGTATCGTCAGTATTACCAAGCCTGGCGATGTTAGGCCTGCCTTTCCTGCCGATGTCGAGATTACTAGGAGGGCTGTGATTAATGAGTTTGGAAATGAAGAGTTGGCTAAATTATTAATACCCGATAATGAGGTCATCCTCCTCAATAAAATACCTGGCTATGCAGACCAAGCTGATGAAGTCATCACGAGAGGTAGGGTGATCGGTCATAGGTTTTATGATATAGGGAGGAGAATGTGGAGGTTCAGGCCGTTGTACGAGGGCGTTACTGAGATGATTAATAGGGGCCTTGGTTACTGGGCCATAATTAGATTAAACAAGCTTCCCGGGAGGTACGATGTTCATAAGGAGTTAATCACCAGGGGTAACCTACCCAGCGAGAGGTATGTGCACGTTGCGGTGTCCACGGAGGACGGTAGATACCACGGCATTGCTAAGTCAATGAGGGGTAGCAGGCTCAGGATAATCAAGAGCTGGTTAGCAAAGGGACCACTGCCAAGCCCCAAGCCCAGCACGCTGAAGGATTTCATCGAGTTAAATAGGGATTACATAGAGCATAAGGCCGAGAAAGCCATGGAATTCCTAAGGAAGGTCTTCAGCGAGTATAAGAAGCCAGTTGTGGTTTCGTACTCAGGCGGTAAGGACTCGCTGGTAACCCTCGACCTTGTGTCAAAGACAGGCGTTAAATTCTACGTATTATTTAATGACACGGGTCTCGAACCACTAGAGTCCTTTGACAATGTTAGGGAGGTTACGAAGCTCTACAATGCCGAGTTAATCATAGCCTCGGCAGAGGATATGTATTGGAAGGCGATTAGGGAATTCGGACCACCAGCCAGAGACTACCGCTGGTGCTGTAAGGTGATAAAGCTTGGGCCAATAACCGATGAAATGCTTCGCAGGTTTCCAATGGGTTTCATAAGTGTTGTTGGCCAGAGGGCCCTTGAGTCGTTCCAAAGGGCTAGGTTACCCAGGATCTCGGTTAGTAAGTGGGTTACTAGGGATATTGTTGTTGCTCCAATACAAGACTGGACAGCGCTCGAGGTCTGGGGTTACATATTGCTGAGGAACCTGCCTTATAATAAGGCCTATGAGTATGGCTTTGATAGGCTCGGCTGTGTTATATGCCCGGCGAATGAGTTGGGAGAGTTTGAGATTGTGCGTGAGAAATACCCCGGTATTTACACGAGGCTTATCAAGGTACTCAGGGAATTCTCGACCAGTCAGGAATTACCAAGCGAATTCATTGATTACGGCCTCTGGCGCTGGAGGAGGAGCTGGCCAGGCGATATCCGTAGCCGGGTTAGGGTGAGTTTCAGGGTTAAGTACCCAGTCAGGTTTAGTGGTGATGGTGAGTCACTGATAGTTGATGTTAACAAACCCATCAATCTGGACACCTTCATGGAGTTCTTAAAGATGCTCGGCACTGTGGAGAGCGTTAATGGTTCATACATTGTGAGGGGCAAGTTCGGAGAGGCCGAGGCCAAGGTTGAGCAGGGTAATAACAAAGTGGTGATTTCCTCAGTCAATAAGGAATTGAGAGTTCACATTGCAGGCTTTGCGGCTAGGGCATCAATATGTGGTGAGTGCAACCTATGCATCAACTGGTGCCCAACAAAGGCCTTAAGGAGGATTGGTTCAGGTCCCTCATTCATAGTTGATGAGAACAGGTGCATAAACTGCCTGCTTTGTTCTAAGGCCTGTCCGTCAGCTCAGTACTTGGTCTATCGTCGTTCTGAGGTTCGTGGCGCCTGAATTTATTGCCTTATTAATTATTTAGTGAGTGTTATTATTGATGGATAGGGAGGAGACTGTTAAGGCCATTTACCACCTAATTGATTGGTTGGTTAACCCAAGTGAGGAGTTTAGTACCGTGCTTCAGTACCTGGATGAGTTGTGCATAGAGTTTGGTACCTGTGTTAAGGTTGATGAACCGACCAGGGTCTCCGTCATGAAGGCCATTATCGAGGTAATAATGGAGTTATTGAGTAGATGCGATAAAAATTAATTCCACTTATTATTTACCTAATTAATGGGTTGGCTTGAGGAACTTAGGAATCGAATAGAAATAACCAGAAGAAAGGTATACCTTGATAATGCGGGGGCTGGTCCATTAACGAAGGATGCTGCTGAAGCGGTCAATAACTTCCTTAATCTGTGGCAGGAGGAGGGTGAACCATGGGAATTAGCACTTGATCACATTGTTGAGGCCAAGAGGGTATTTGCGCAATTAATCAATGCGTCATCATGGCAGAATATTGCTGCCGTACCCAGTGCAACCTACGGACTCAATGCATTATTATCAGCCATGGAATTTAAGCCAGGTAGTAACGTAGTTATTAGTCCACTCAACTTTCCAACAGGTGTCTTCTCATTCCACGCACTTAAATCCCGAGGATTAATCAGGGAGGTTAGGATTGCAAAGTCCGTTAATGGTTATGTACCTTTGGAGGATTATGAGAGGCTCATTGATGATAATACTGCGGTAGTCTTCGTTGATTATGTATCATGGATAACGGGGTATAAGGAGAGGATTAGGGAAATATCTGAGATTGCCCATGCAAGGGGTGCTGTGTTTATAAGTGATGCGTTTCACGCAGTCGGTGTTTTACCGATTGATGTTGCTAGGGATGGTGTTGATGCTCTAATTACGGGTTCATACAAATGGTTACTTGGACCTCATGGCGCTGGCTTCGTCTATGTAAATGATGAATTACTAAGTAGGCTTAAACCATCATTCTCAGGGTGGATGGGGATTGATGATAACCAGGTAAGTAGGAGGTTGAGGAATGAGAAATTGTTTAAGAGACCAATAGACATAAACACGTACATACCAGCCAGAGACGCTGCAAGGCTTGAATGGGGTACTTGGCCAATAATAGCCTTCGAAGGAACACTAGCGTCAATGAAACTACTACTCAAGTACGAAGTACCGCATAGATTTGAGGAACATACCAACAAATTAATTGGACGCTTAGCGGATTCACTAGGGGATTTAGGGCTTAAGGTAACGACACCGCTTGGCAGTCACTCATCAATACTAACCTTCGAGTATTCGAACCCCTACGATCTAGCGGAGTTCCTTAGCAGGAATAATATTGTTGTTTCTCCAAGACCTGGAACCATTAGGATTTCTCCACATGGTTATAATACCACCGATGAGATCGATAAATTCATCGAGGTATTGAAGACGTATATTAAGTCTAGGGCTTGAGTAATGATTTCTTCTTCAATAACCACCAATCCCTTCCGCTATTTATCGCTTCCTCGAGTGGGTCCTTAACGCCCAACTCATCAAATGCTCTCTTCCTTGCTAGACACCCACTGCATTGGCCACATGGCTTATCATAATTGTTGTGGCAGGACCACGTGTATTCAAAGGGCACACCTAGCTTGAGGCCTAACTTAACGACCTCCGTCTTATTTAGTTTTGATAATGGTGCAATAACCCTTAGTCCCTTGGTTTTACCTATGTGGGTCCCTATTGTCAATGCCCTTGATATTATTTTCCTGAACATCCTTGATGTGTCTGGGAAGTACTTCGTGTCATCGGCATTATGGCCAGCCACTATGATGTTTATTCCCAGTATCTCAGCGTAATATGCGGCGACTGCGTATATTATCGCATTCCTGGCAGGTATTGTACTTGGATGTGCATCCCTTAGGTGTTCAGGTCTCTCCTCTTTATTGTTCCATAGCTCCACGATTTCTTTCATGAACGGTATATCAACCTCTATTAACCTAGTATTTGTTAACTTAGCGAGTATCCTCGCTGACTCTCTTTCGCGTTCTCCTCTTCCTGGGTAATTTATTGATATGGCAACTACATCATAATTCCGCGATTTGAGTAGGTATAGCGCTACAGCCGAGTCAATACCACCGGATAATAATAAAATGGCTCTTTTCTTCACGTATTAATGCCTTAACATTATGATTAATAAGTAGTTTTGTGGTTATTCATTAAGGTTAATGCATTAAAACCAAGGCAATACTGCATTAAGTAATATGGCTAGGGATTCCCTGGGTGAGGCCATAATACGTTACTCCCTCAATGTTAAGTTTGAGGATCTGGATCAACAAGTTATTAATGAGGTTAAGCGTAGGATTCTCGATGGCCTTGGAGTTGCTCTGGCGGCATTTATGGCCGAGCCCATTAAGATAGCCAGAGGTGTTGCTAAGAATCATCGATCAAATGTCGAGGCCACGCTATGGGGCACATTAGATACTTCATCAATTGAGTGGGCGGTATTTACTAACGCCCTGATGGTTAGATACCTTGATTATAACGATACTTACCTGAGTAAGGAGCCGCTTCATCCAAGTGATATGATTCCTGCGTTATTTGCGGCCGCGGAGCATAGGGGATTGAGTGGTAAGGATTTGATAACGGCTATAGCCACATCGTATGAGATAGGCATTAGGCTTTGTGATGCGGGTAGTCTCAGGCTTCATGGTTGGGACCACGTTAACTACATAGGCATAGCAGTGACGGCAGGTCTTGCGAAACTCATGGGCCTTAATGAGAATGAGGCATTAAACGCTCTATCAATTGCTACTGTACCACATGCGGCCATGAGACAGTCGAGGGTTGGTGAGTTGAGTCATTGGAAGGCAGCGGCAACAGCTAACTCCTCAAGGAACGCCGTGTTTGCCGTGTTATTGGCTAAGGAGGGTTTTACAGGACCTGACGCGCCGTTAAAGGGTGAGATGGGTTTTGTAAAGCAATTGTTGGCGGGGGACTTCAATGATAAGATTATTCTCGAATTAAGCTCAATGCCGAGTCCAAAGAGGATCCTCGACACGTACATAAAGCCGTACCCCGTGGAATACCATGCACAGTCAGCGGTTGATGCGGCCAGAATGATTAGGCAGGAGTATGGCAAGACCGTTGGGCCTGATGATGTTGAGTCAATAACCATAGACACCTTTAAGGCCGCTTACGACATAATAGTTAAGGACCCTGAAAAGTGGGATCCGAAGACGAAGGAGACCGCGGACCACAGCCTAATGTGGGTAACGGCGGTGGCGCTACTTTACGGTACCGTTGAGCTATATCACTACAAGCCCGAGAATATACGCGACCCTAGAGTTCTTTCATTAATAAGGAAGATGAAGGTTAATGTGGATCCAGAGCTTGATAAGCTATACCCATCGGCAATACCCAATAGGATAACCGTGAAGTTCAGAAACGGTAAAGAATTAACTGCGCAGGTTGATCATCCTAGAGGTCATCCAAAGAACCCAATGACCGATGAGGAGGTTGAGGATAAGTTCAGGAGGTTAACTGATGGTTTATTAACACTGAGTCAAATGAGTACTGTGATAAACCTCGTGAGGAACCTCGAGAATTTAAAGGATATTAAGCAAATTCTCAAGGCAATAGTCATATAAACACGTGCAGTGATATTTATAATAAAATCTCGGTAAAGGATGCATAGATTTCATGTTATACTCACGTAATCTATCCAAGGCATTAGTGGTCCATTTCCTTTTGACTCAAGGCTTACTTTTCCGTAAATTACATTTAGCACAAAGAATATTATTATACCCATTATCATTGTCATGGGCATCGCCTTTGGTATCTCAATTACTGTGACTATGATTGCCTAAATAACGGTGCTTAGGACCTGTGGCGCTGTAAGCATTATCCACGTAATTAGGTATTTTATTACTTAAGATTTTATTTTAGGCGTCGTTTTTATGTAGCTTAATGAGATAGTGGGGGTTTATGTATCGTGGGCCTTGTTGATTATTAATAATCTTCGCATATTATAGAATGCAAAAAGTTTAAATTGGTTCTCGTTTCCTAGGCTCTAGATCATGGGTACTAACGATATTGTTAAGTTTGAGGCTTTATCGCCGGCTGAGTTCTTTAGGCGTAATCGAGAGATAGCGGGATTTAGCAATCCGACTAGGGCTATTTATCAGACTATTAGGGAGCTCGTTGAGAATAGTCTCGATGCCACTGAGACATTTAAGATACTGCCGAGCATAAAGATATACATTGATTATGCAAATCAATCTAGGAGTTGGATTAGTATTTACGTTGAGGATAATGGCATTGGTATACCTGGGGATGAAATACCGAACGTCTTCGGCAGGGTATTCTACAGTAGTAAGTATAGAATTAAGCAGCATAGGGGTATATTTGGGCTTGGAGCCAAGATGGTGGTCCTATATGCCCAATCAACTACTAATACGCCAATCCTAGTTAGAAGCGCACCTTTGAGGAGTAATGTTATTTATGAGTATCAACTGATGATAGACATTACAAAGAATGAGCCTGTAATCATGTCTCAGAGAACCATGGAGAATAAGTATGGGTGGCATGGCACAGCAATAAGGGTAGTGCTTGAGGGCGATTGGTCTAAGGCAAAGCGGAGGGTTGAGGAGTATCTGAGGAGAACCGCCATGGTAGCGCCGTATGCGGAGTTTGTTCTTAGGGGGCCTGATGAGGACGATGCCATAAAAATACCGAGGGTAACGACTAAAATGCCCGACCCACCTAAGGAGGGTCTCCCTCATCCCAAGAGTGTTGATGTGGAATTGATAAAGCAATTAATACAGAAAAATCCAGACATGCCGCTGCTTGAGTTTCTTACTGAGAATTTTGATGGTGTTGGTGAGACCATTGCAAAGACGTTTATAGATTTCGTGGGATTGCAACCAGACATGCCCGTGAGTAAGCTCATTAATGATGAATTAATTAATTTCGTAACTAAGATGAGGGAGTTTAATGGGTGGAGGAGACCGAGGGCTGATTGGTTATCACCAATAGGTGAGGACATACTTGCTGAGGGTATTAAGTTTGTGCTTAGGCCTGAGGTTGTGTTTACCGTGACTAGGAAGCCGAGTTCATACATGGGTAATCCATTCATTGTCGAGGCTGCCCTTGCATGGGGAGGTGCCATTGAACAGAGCGACGCACCAATCATTTATAGGTTCGCTAATAAGGTCCCGTTAATATATGACGAGGGTAATGACGTTGTTAGGAAGATAGTTGATGAGATAGATTGGACGCAGTATAAGGTTAAGTTCCCAGCATCTCTCGCTATTGTTGTTCATATATGCTCGACGAAGATACCATACGCAAGCGCAGGTAAGGAGGCAATTGCGGAAGTCCCTGAGATAGAGTCCGAGGTAAGGAATGCCATTAGGGAAGTGGCTAGGAAGCTTAGGCTTTACATAACGAGGAAGGAGAAGGAACAGGAGCTACTCATGAAGTACGCGATCTTCAGTATGTATGCTGAGGAAGTAGCCAACTCTCTCTCATACGTAAGTAAGGCAGACCTTGATGAATTGAGAAGCAGTATTAGTACATTAATAAGGGAGAAATTGAAGATAAAAAGTCTTGAGGACTTATTAACGAATACGGCAATTGAGAATGACGAGAACAAGGATAATCAGGATCACGAGCCATCATCATGAAGTCTCAGACGCACCAGCAACATCATTAGTAAACGCAACTGTACGGGGTTTATAAGCCCAAGCCCTCCGCGCGTTCATAAACTCTTACGCCTTAACTTTCATCAACAATATAGGATTCATAATGACATAAATAATTATTTCAATAATGTTCACTTTAAGTTCATGGATAGCCAAGGTTAAATTCTTCGCTGAATAAAACGCCTTAAATTAATCGCCCTTATAACTAATAATGAGTTAAATCTCGTAAATAGGAATACCACCACATTTAATACGATAAGAATTACATAAACGATAACTCCGCTCGCAATACTGCAGGTTCCGTCCTACGAGAACGCTAATGTGATTATTACGTATAACTCAAGCAAATTCAATTTTCTATACAACGCTCATTAACATGAAAATCCATAATCCAGACACGGGTATTACGTACTTCTTCCCAGTGAGTATGATAATTAACTACACGAGCTTTACCTATGGCCTAGGTATGGTTATTAATGCGACTCAATGAGGTGGGTCAATTCATCACCGAGCTCACTAAGCTACTCCTCATCATCTAGTTCTCGTGAATCATCCTACTTAATACATTTAAGACATTGATAACGCCCTCGCTTTCTGAACCCAGCATGAACAGGTGCGTCTTGTCCTCTTTCTTATCACTATTTCCAAAACCTGGGATCCCAGGGAACCTACTAAGCAATGCCTTGGCGACATCTTCCTCCTTAAAGGGTAGCACCATGACAGCAACCTCATTGCATATGTCGTGCAGGTAATCAACATGCCAAAACCTATTAACGACCTTACCAAGGTGCCTAACTATGCGTGCTGCGCATGCATTACCACATGAACCCACGTACGCATAAAGTCCATTACCTATTGCAAATTTCCTACCCCTCGTAATTACATAACCACCTCTGCATTTGAATAGGGCTACATAACTTAATGCCTTCACCATACGTAGGTCACATTAACAACGGCACTCTCCGGGATCTCGCCATTAACTATCGTGCCTGCGTTCGTTGGCGGATAATACTCGGTGGTGTAGCACGTGAATCCGATGTTGAGGGTGTATGTTGAGTTTGGCAGGACTGGAATAATTAATTGTCCATATTGACCAGCCTCATAGGCATACGTCGAGCTCTCATAAGTGTATACAGCAGTTATTGGAATTGATGGCATTGCCTGGGCCATTATGTATACGTAGTATGAGACAGAACCTGAAATCACCTGGGGATTTGATAACCTATACGTTATTTCTAGATAGCCGGGTCCCTTTGTTTCAAAGTAGAGTTCCTTTGCTGATTGAAGTGAATAGCTATTGCAGTTCATTATTGATAATGTGGTATTTAGGACCAGGTTACTTGCAATGGTGATCCTATGGCTTAATGAACCCTGGTATTGTACCGAGCTCTCATTGGCCATGCACTCATTTAATTCCTGAAGTAATACAGTATACTTAACCAGTAAGTTTGTATAATTATTTAGTAATTCATTATATTTAACTGTGTTAACGTAGACATTATCTACAGCAGTCCCATTCTTAATCATATATAACGAATGTACCAAATACACAAGTACTATCGCGAGTATCAACACTAAGATCACTATAATTAATGTTTTTATGTTGGGCACTCGTGAATAATAATGTGGGGTAAAATAAAAGTTAATTTATCGTAATTCGGAGATAGGCTTTTATAATTTCATAACATTCGTAATATGATTGGGCGTGTCATTACCGAGCTATTGTAATGAAACGGAGGTTCTCATTAGGATAGCTAATGAGCAAACAAACCCAGAGTGGGGCGTACCGCCAGAGAAGAGGCCCATGGATCTTTACCTCAAGTATGGTTTTGTGGTTATTGATAAGCCGAGGGGACCAACAAGCCATGAGGTTGCTGCTTGGATTAAAAAGATGCTTAATCTTGATAGGGCAGGTCATTCTGGTACACTTGATCCAGGGGTTTCTGGAGTATTACCTATAGCGCTTGGAGAGTCTACGAAGGCTATGCCTGCAATTAATACGTTGGATAAGGAGTACGTAATGGTTATGAAGATGCATGGGGATGTTGATGATGAGAAGTTGAGGGCTGTACTTAGGGAGTTCACCGGCGCCATTTATCAAAGGCCGCCATTGAGGAGTGCGGTTAAGAGACAGTTGAGGGTTAAGCATGTTTATGAGCTTGAGCTTCTCGAGAGGGATGGTAAGTACGCATTAATAAGGATGAATGTGGAATCAGGGACATACGCAAGGAAGCTTGCTTATGATATTGGTGAGGTTCTTGGAGTTGGCGCAAACATGAGGGAGCTCAGAAGAATTAGGGTTGGTTGCTTCACTGAGAAGGAGACAATTACACTGCAGGATCTTAAGGATGCATACACGCTCTATAGGGATTATGGCATTGAGGATCTCCTGAGAACTTATGTAAAACCTGTTGAGTACATGGTTAGGCATTTACCCAAGGTCTGGATCAGGGACTCCGCAGTCGATGCGGTTTGTCATGGAGCCGCATTGGCTGTTCCTGGCATTGTTAAGTTAACGAATAATATAAAGAGGAAATCATTAACGGCAATCATGACTTTAAAGAATGAACTAGTGGCTCTAGGCTATGCGGAAATGACAAGCGATGAAATAATGAATGCCCAGCGCGGTATTGCAATTAAGACTACCAGAGTAATTATGAAAAAAGGCACGTATCCATCAATGTGGAAGAAAAAGAAAGCAGAGGGTAAGGTTGAGGAGAAGCAGCAAGACAATACCAAGGGGAAGGAGTAGTAATAGCTTTATTACTTCAATTATAATCAAGATGTTGATTGATGAAAATCAGGAATCGCTGATCGATGAGGAACAGCGGATCACCTGATTTTCTTTCCCTCTAAAGTCTGCAATTTAAATTGGAGTACATAGAGTTAGGAATTAGGCGATTAAGTGATTAATGAAATGGAGATCTTCCTGGATGAATGCCCAGCATCCCCACTTAGCCACATACTGGCTCTGCGAGGTAGTGTTGAGGACAATAACGAACTTCCATACCTAAGCATGGACTTCATTAATGACGTAACTATTTACCTAACCCACGCATGCAACCTAGAATGTAGACACTGCTACTTATTAGCGGGTAAGCCATTAAGTAATGAATTAAGTATCGATGATTGGTTACTCATACTTGATAAATTAAGGGATCTTGGGGCTAAGTATGTCTACCTATTGGGTGGTGAACCAATGCTATTAATCAGAAGGGGTTTATTGAAAATAATAAGTCATGCGAAGGACCTTGGTCTTTACATATCGATGAGTACTAATGGTACGTTAGTTAATAGAGAGAGTGCACTTCAACTTAAGAGGGCTGGGCTTGACCAGGTTCAGGTGAGTCTCGATGGCCCAAATCCAGCAGTCAATGATGTTATTAGGGGCATTGGCAGTTTCGATAAGGCTGTTAGGGCTGTTAATGTGTTTAGGGAGGTTGGTATTGCTGTGTCGCTGTCGTATACGGTAATACCTGACAATGCTTATTACGTTGTGGATATGGTTAGGTTAACGGAAAAATTGGGTGCCCCAGTGCTCGCCTTCATACGTGTTCAGGAGTTTGGTAGGGCTCGTGAAAACGGCCTATCGATTAGTAATGAGTTGGCAAGGATGGTAATTAATGACCTAATGCGCACTAAGACCAGGGTTAAGCTTGTCCTGAATGGCTTTAGGTTTAGCCTCAGTGATCTATACAATGCGTATAAGAGGTCCAAGGAGAAACTTAATGCCCTTAGGATTATTAATTACTCAACATGCCCCGCGGGCAGAAGCAGATCCGTAATAGACTCGGACGGTAGTATCTATGGGTGTGAATTGACCATGAATAAGGAGTTCTATGAGGGCAACGCGCTTAGGGATGATCTTAAGGTTATCTGGAGGAATGGTTTTAGATCGTTTAGGAATAGGAACTATGTGGGTATAAAACCATGCAGTACCTGCCCAATGGTTGACCTATGCAATGCTGGTTGCCCTGCCAGAGCGTTTGCGGCATTTAGCTCTGTGGATTCGCCTGATCCTTATTGCCCAATTGTTGGGAGATTGATTAATAAATCCAGGTAATGATTATTCCCTGCCTGGTGTAATGATTATTGATGTATTTAAGGAGTTGAATAGGAACATCCTTAGCCTGATCAGGAGGGCTTATTTAATGGACCCTGTCAGGTATGTCTACCTGTACTACGACATTGTTTACTACCCAGAGTTCACGGAGGCTTACCTAAACGTGGTTAATAATGACATAGTTGGTTACCTATTGATATTCAGGGGATTACCATACACGGCAATTCACATAATCGGTAATGCATCCCTTAACGCTCTTGATGAGATTCCACTAAACAACCGCCTAGTGATTCATGCGGAAACCGAACCTAAGTACGTGAATCATTTAATCAATAAGCTATCCAGCAAAGGCACGATATCACTATCCAGAGACTTAACAATGATTTGTTGGAGTAATTCCTTTAGGGAATTTATTATTAACGATGATGCTGTTGTTATTCGCAGATTATCGATTAATGACATTAATGAATTCCTTAGGGTAAAGAGTATACAGGGAACGCGGATAAGTGAGGCTGAGGCGTTAATTAGGTTATCATCGCCTCATTGGCATTATTATGGATTATTCATGAACAGTGAATTGGTGGCAATTGCAGGTACGTACTTGAAGCTACCGGAGGTTTGGGTCGTGGGTGATGTATTCACAATCCCTAATTACAGGAATAGAGGATTCGCAAAGGCGGTAGTCTCTGTAATAACTAAGGATGCAATTAATAGTAGTGCCGTGGCGATGCTTCACGTTGATGAATATAACACACCAGCAATTAGGGTCTACAAAAGGCTTGGTTACATTGCGGTTCAAGGGATGATATTGTTGAATTATAACCCTTGAATTATAATTTATTGATTGATTTCATTAATTCCTTATTATTTTTATAATATTTCATGAATATTAAGTATTTTTCGTCATATAACTTTCTTAGATCTTTACTTGGCTCATATACCTGGTCAATTTTTCTTGTGCTCTTTATATCATTAAGATTAACTGTGCCTAAGCCATAGGCCGCTAACATAGCTGCTCCTTTTGCTGTTATATACCTTGGATTCTTTACAGTGATCACCTTAATATTCAATATATCAGCTATTATTTGCGGCCATATTTTTGATTGGGCACCTCCGCCACCCATTATTACGTAATCAACATTATGATTTATGAACCTTAAATAAGACTGAAATGCCCACTTAATATTTAATGCTACGCCTTCCATCACAGCCCTCACAATATCGCCCCTTGAATTATATATACCTAGATTGAAAAATCCACCTCTAAGGTATGGATCTTCAACAGGAGCCCTTTCCCCAAGTAGCCAGGGTAAGAATAGCAATCCATTTGACCCCTGCACCGATTCTAAGCAAAGCCTATCGATCTCGTCGTAATCCTTAATGGAGAGTGTTTTCATGGTGTAATCAAGGCAGCTCCCCGCATTTTCCTGTTCAACCGGTACATAGTACTTACCAGGGAGTGCCGAGGGTAGCGATGCAATATTATGGAATATATCTGTTTTCTTAAATGGTACGTGCGTTGTTATCCACGATGATGTTCCAATGTATAGGTGCGTTTCGTAATAATCAACAGCACCAACGCCTATTGGTGAGCATGGTAGATCACCACAACCAGCAATCACCCTAATGTGACTCGGTAATCCTATTTCCTCAGTCACCTTAGGGTCTATTGAACCAACAATAGTAGTTGGTGAAACTAGATCAGGCAATTTATCTCTGGGTATACCAACAAGTCTTAATAACGGTTCATAATAAACCACATTATTTGGGTTCCTATTATCAGTAACCCACAATAAGACTGATGTGTCCCAAGAAGCTGCAATCTTACCTGTTAATTTCATTACTATGAAATGAATTGCGTCAAGAAACTTATGCGTCTTATTGAATATGTCAGGCATGTTATTCTTTATGTAGAGAATATGAGCTATGGAATCCTTACCTGACCTTGTCGGTGCTCCACCAGTTATGCGTATCCACATCCATAGTTTATCTATACGGTATCCAGATATTGATGGAAAGCCCCCAATCAGTTTCTTTATTTCGTCCTTACCCCTTGTATCCATCCATATGATGGCTTTGTACAATGGATTTCCATCCTTATCAATTGGTATTGTATCTGACCACTGTCCAGTAACGCCAATAGCCATTATTTTATTAACATCAATTTTCGTATTAGTAACAACATCTCTTAGGGAGTCCTTAACAGCGCCCCACCATGCTAATGGATCTTGCTCTACCTTTCCATCTTTACCAAGAATTAATGGATAATACCTAGTGGATGATGCTATTAATGTTCCATCCCTACTAAATAAAGCAACTTTGCATGAAGATGTACCGAGGTCAATACCAATATAGTATTCACTTAATGAAGCCATAGTTATTCCCACGGATTATACAGCCAATCAATTACGTACTTTAAAATAAGGTCTAGCTGGTCCTTAGGCAGAAACGCTGTTGCTCCATAGATGGGCGCCATGCCAGTTGTAGGTTGGCCCTTCTCTATGGCGTCCTTTATTGATTCACGTAAATCATTTATGAAGCTCTCTTTAACACCTGGTAAAGTGTGCCTATACGTGAGTGCTATATGGAATCCTGGTGGATTTATTAAACCTATTAAGTGCCATCCTCTCTGCGCCATGTAATCCATTATGACGTAGGGATTTATGGAATCTGAGGATATGGCAATTATCCACAGTGGGTCACCAAGTATCTTCAATTCACTTATTTTCTTAATCTCATTAATTATGTATTTACCGGTCTCAAGTATCTCCTTTGTTATTTTCATATAACCCTCCTCACCGAGATGGAGCATTACAGCCCATGTGGCGGCTATGGTAAAGCCAGGCTTACTACCCAGTGTTGTTGGTGTGAAGTAAATACCCCCAGTCCAGTCACCAATGGCATATACCTGATAACTAAATAACTCTGGGTCTCTATAAAGTATTACCGAGGAACCTTTAGGAGCGTATCCATATTTATGAGTATCTAAGTTAATCGAGGTCACCCCCTCTACGTCAAAGTCGAATTGTGGTATATCATAACCCAATTTTCGTGCGAATGGTAATATGAATCCTCCCAATGCAGCATCAACATGCATACTGATCCCATGATCCATGGCTACCTCAGCCAACTCCTTAATGGGGTCTATAGTTCCATATGGAAAATTCGGCGCAGAGCCTATGATTGCTATTGTGTTTTTCGTAATGGTGTTCTTAACCTTCTCCACATCAACCCTAAATTTATCATCAAGATCTACGATCTTCACCCTTATGTTAAAGTACTCGGCAGCCTTAAGGAAGGCTGCATGCGCAGATTTAGGAATAATTATTTCAGGCTCTATGATACCCTTCTTATGCCTATAGTAATCCCTATAGGTCTTCATTGCTAATAAAATGCTTTCAGTACCGCCCACAGTTATTGAACCTCTCACATTGTTGTCTCCATGAAGCATATTAGCGCACATGGCTACAACCTCACTCTCCAATTTAACTAAGCTTGGCCAAACATCAGGATGCAATGGATTGGCAAGTGGATATATTGAAAAGACCTCCTCATATAAAGACACTAAATCATCACTCCCATTATAGACAGCACCCGATACTTTACCGTTTTTCCATGATTTATCTTCCTCAGATGCCATTTTTCTCAAAATAGAAAGTAATTCATCCCTACTAACTCCTTTGGATGGTAACGACCTAAATTCAGGAAAAGCCCCCTTATAGGGCTTGAATAATTTTCCTAACCCAGCCATAAGATTAGATATATCAGATAATGCCATTACTCTGAAATCTATTAATTTATTTAAAAATATCATAAATATATAAAATATAATACTTTATTTAAACCAATAATTTCGAGAACAGATATTTTTCCCCTGTAATATTACGCGTAATTACAATACTTCCTCTTTTTAAATGAATGCAATAATCCTCCGTCTCTTATTAATAATATATCACGATATTGAATCTATATTATGAGATGTATTCATTTAAGTTTGTAAAGGAATTAATGAAATAGAATTCTTAAAATTATTGATATCCATGTTATATAAATATTTTATTTATAATAAGCATTTAAAAGAACTAAGTAAATATTATTATTTTTATATGAATATGATATATGAAAACCGCTGGAGATGGGTCGTACTCTCTGGTTATACTCTTATTGCTATGTCATCTCAGATTATATGGCTAAACTTTGCGGGTATTGCTGTGCCACAAATGGTATCTTTATTTCATACGAACTTAACAATGATAGGATTAATGGCTGCTATATGGCCATTAATATTCATTCCTCTTTCAATACCTGCAGGCTTCATAGTTGATAAATATGGGTTTAAGCTTGCAGTATCGATAGGCGGTGCATTACTCGCGTTGTTCTCCTGGTTGAGGCTATTTGCCAGCACTAACTTCTACCTACTGCTTCTATTTCAAAGCTTAGCTGGTACAAGTCAACCCTTTATATACAATGGCATAACTAAACTTGCTAATAATTGGTTTCCTGAGAATGAACAAACATTAGCAAATGGTATTGGCACAATGGGGCAAATAATCGGTATGGTATTAGCATTAGTAATAACGCCCATAATGATCCCTGAACCTTCATTTCACGACTTAATTCTAAACATAATTACATTCTCATTAATAGTCACTATATCCTTACTTTTCTTTATCACTACGGCGCGCGAGTCACCAGTTAAGGGAAGAACTCGTGAGATCGTCTCGCAGCAGAGCTTCAGTACTCAAATAAGGACTATTATTAGGCAGCGAAACATCATAATACTAATGATACTATTCTTAATAGGAGTTGGCGTATTTAGTGCCCTGGCTCAATGGATTGAATCAATACTATACTCTAGAGGTATAGCAACTCTCTACGGAGACCTTGCTGGAATGTCAATGCTCATAAGCGGGATAATTGGAATGGTGGTGATACCATTAATTTCCGATAAGTATCATATGAGGAAGGGGATAATACTAATTAATCTATCATTATTAGTTTTGTTATTTGCCCTATTTTCGTTGAGAACCATGTATATTATTTACTTGGTTATTTCAATAGGAGTTGGTTTTCTATTGTTATCGCTAGCGCCTGTTGGTCTTCAATTATCCCTCGAGACAGTAGGTGGTGAATCAGCAGGTATAGCGGCTAGCTTATTATGGCTAGCATCACAAGTCGGGGCATTCGCCATAATTATAGTAATGAGCGATTTATATTACTACTCAATTACACTAGGCAAGGCACTAAAGCTATATTACCTTATTTACGATCCCTGGTTCATACCAATAATATTCATAGTAACACTAGGCATTATTTCATTAATATTTAGTGCATTTCTAATTGAGCCTAAAAAATAACCATTTAATTTTTACATAATCGAGTACTTATTCAATATTAAATCTCGCGATATTAATTCATCATCGCATAAATATTTACCAATTGAAATGAAAACGACACGAACCATAAACAATTCAGCCCCTTGGTGCGGGGGGTGGGATTTGAACCCACGCAGGCCTTCGCCAACGGGACCTCAACCCGTCCCCTTTGACCTGGCTCGGGCACCCCCGCCGATCTATATCTTGCGGTTTTGGTTTTAAGTGTTTTTCTGTGGTTTATGCCATAGTTGTGGTTTTTGTCGTGATTATGTATTTGTAAAAGGAGAAAGTGTTATTAATGAATTTTCGATAACGGCTTCGTGTCTGCAGTTCTTTTTGATAATGTTACTAAGAGGTTTGGGCGTATTGTGGCTGTTGAGGATGTTTACCTCGAGGTTCCTGAGGGTAAGATAGTGGTTCTCGTTGGTCCTAATGGCGCAGGTAAGACTACACTTCTTAGGCTTGCTGCTGGTATATTGGTTCCTGACAGTGGGCGGATCCTTATTTATGGCTATGGGTCAACCGATGGTAGGGCTAAGAGGAGGATTGGGTTTATGACTCCCATGGACCGTGGTGTTTACTGGAGGATAACAGCCATGGATAACCTGGTGTTCTTCGGCACATTATATGGCTTATCACTTAGGGAGGCTAGGGCAAGAGCCAAGAAATTGCTTGAGGAATTGGGACTGGGTGAGAGGATTAATGATTGGGTCGCAACATATAGTACGGGTATGATGAGGAGGCTCGAGATAGCCAGAACATTAATGCATGACCCAGACGTGCTGTTGCTTGATGAGCCAACGAGCGGCATCGACATCGATGCTAAGCATAGCATACTTAGTTTCATTAAGGGTCTTAGGGGTAGGAAAACAGTTATCCTGGCTTCTCATGATCCTCAGGAGATTGAGTTGGCCGACATGGTTATTTACATAAATAGGAGGATCCTCAATGAGGCTCCAGCCCTTAAGGTCGTTAAAGTTCTCGTTAAGGGTTCTGTGGATGGACTTAGTGGCTTTAATGTTGAGAGTGTTGGTGGTGATGAGTATGTAATTGTCACGACGATTGATAAGTTTAATGAATTGATGGGTAGGTTAGCAATGAGTGATGGTAGGGTTAGGGTTATGGATATTGATGTTGAGGTGGCTGTTGCTGAGGGAAATGCAAGGAGGATGGAGAGGATCATGAGGAGGAGTGGGTGGTCGTAATGGGTGTGATTGATAGATTATATGGTTTTGTTGTGATTAGGGGCTGGAAGATGTGGATTTCGTATAAGACGCAGGTTGCATTAACAATGATTAATTGGGTTATTCCCGTATTTATCTATTTCTTCATCGGCATAACCCTTGGTTTTGGAAAATTAAGCGCTATTAAGAATTATACGGCTTTCATGGTTATCGGCACGGCATTCCAGGGCTACTTCTCCGCATCAGTTACCACATTGGCTGGTCGTATCAGAAATGAAGAGTTAATTGGAACCCTAGAATACCTAATAGCATCTCCATTGAGGCCCATGGCACTCATGATGTACAATACTGTTTGGGGCCTAATAATAAACTCAATTAGTGCTCTTCTAGTACTGCTAATTGGCCTTGGCCTCGGCATTACGTATAGGGCTAACTTATTGTCCTCGATAGTTTTCCTAATACTTTACCTAGCATCAATAATTGGACTTAACCTAATTGCCGGTGCCGTCGTATTGATTGTTAAGCAGGGAAACCCAATAGCCCTATTCACCTCAGTGGCCTCGAATTTGCTCGGCGGAGTCGTATTCCCAATTTCAGTATTACCGACCTGGCTCCAGTACATAAGCTACTCGCTATCTCTAACCTGGGCATTGTCAGGACTTAGGGGTGCTATGCTCTATGGATACAGTATCCCCAAACTCCTTAATTACCTATGGCCATTGGCTGTCTTGGCAGTAATATACATAGTGATTGGTGTTGCTCTGTCTAGTTATGCCTTCATGAAGATACTTAAAGAGGGTTCAGTACATATGTATTAAGTCGCCCTTAATCCTGTATAAGATTATACCTGGGAAGACCTATCATCATAATGCCTAAAGAATATATAGTAAAGTATTGGATCGAGTAATGCTATGCCGCCTCCCAGGACCATTGATAACGAGAACTCTGCATAATTCATTAGTAACCCGGCAATCGTGCTGCCTAAACCATATGGGACTCTGCGTGCAAGTCCTGTGATTGATAGACCCCGGGCCCTCTCATTCTCATCCATTAAGTCCATGGAAAGCGATTGACGTAGAGGTATTGTTATTGTGTATAGCGTGACTCTAATTACATAAAGCACGGCATCAATCATGAAGACCGGCATTAATGCCATTACAATAAATAGGAATACGGAGATGGATCTAAGTATGGATATCGCCCTAACACGACCCATGAAGACCTCAATTCTTCTAGCCATTAGTGTGAGGATTATCGAGACAACATAGGATGCGGTATATACCTCGTTAATCTCAATCTCACTTGCATTCAGGAATAATCTGAACCATAATGGTAGTAATGGTGTAACCATACCAAGACCTAGGCTACCCAGCGATCCTGCTATTGCTATCCTTGTTATCGGCTTTGACGATCTTCTCGGAAGAATGTCGTTAATACTGAGAGACTTAATCCTGGGCTTATCCCTACTGATTAAGACAAGCAACATTAATGATATAATACTTAATACGAGGGATATCCTGAAAAGCACTAGGTCACTAAATCCAAGGCTTAGTATTGCATATGATATTAGGGAACCCAGTAATGAAGAGAGTAGTGATATTGACGTTGTGAGGCTGAATATCCTTGTCCTCTCATTTAACTCGGTATTGTCAGCAAGTAAAGATGTTTGTAATGGGGTAACGGGACCACCGCCAGCCCCACCACCCCCCATGCTTCCCGTTGTTGTTCCAAATACTGATGTTAAGAATAGTAATACCTTATTATTCGTTATACTGAAGATTACCATAGATATTATAAATAAACTCGACATAATAATCAATGCATCCCTCCTACCTATCATATCACCGAGAAAACCTGAAATTAGTACCAGTATTGCTGAGGATATTGTGGCTACGAGGAAGTAAAGCCCTATAATCACGGCAGAGAATCCAATAGACTTTAAGTACAGTGGTACTATAAATGTTAAGTATCCAAAAGCCAAGCTCCTAATCGCTCTAGACGCTATTAATAGGACAGCATTCCTACGCATTCAGTATTACATGCAAGTAGCACGTATTAAAGGAGTGCTTAATCGCATGCCGTGCACTCGCCGCCGTCAATAACAATCGTATGTCCCGTTATGAATGATGAATCATCACTAAGCAGGAAAATAACGGCCCTAGCAACATCTTCAGGACTACCTAACCTACCCATGGGTATGTAGTTAATTAATCTCCGAGCCTCGTCACTGCCTAACCAATTAACCCACCCGGTCTCAATACTTCCAAGGACCACTGCGTTCACCCTAATTCTTGGCGATAGCGATAGCGCCATGGACTTTGTGAGGGCTATTATTCCAGACTTAGCGACCAGGTAGGGTATGCCAGTAACATCACCAGTCCTTGCCGTTATTGATGAAATATTGACTATCGACCCGCCATTCACCATTAATTCAATGCCAAATTTACTACATAGGAATGTGCCCTTCAGATCAACATTAATGACCTCTTCGAAATCGCTCCAGGTTATTTCATGAAATCTCTTGTTCCAGGTAGTTGCGGAACCGTGGCCAGCATTGTTGACTATCCCGTGTAGTACTCCGTAATCTTTCTTAATTAATTCAAACATTGTTCTGACCTCATCCTCCCTGGATACATCAGCCCTAATTATGGCCGCATCGAAGCCCTTCCTCTTTAGTTCAAGCATTAATTCCTCGGCCTCCTTGGCTGAAGACCTGTAGTTTATTATCACCCTGGCTCCCTCCTCAGCGATTGCCCTGGCTATAGCCCTGCCAATGCCCCTGGAAGCACCCGTAACTAATATCACCCTATCCCTGAGCCTACCCATTATTGACTTATTGACTACCTGCGGTAAAAGCATTACTCTCTTTCTTACTTTTCCTGGTACCTTCTGTATCTCTCCTCTATTGCTCTTCTTATTTCATTCAGTTTATCAAGAACGCCCTCACGCCAAGCCCTATCAACCAGGTAATTCCAATCTATACTGCCCCACTGGACGGCCAGAACCGCCGCAGCTCTCTCGCAATCGGCATCTGAGGACCAATAAACACAAGCGTTTAGGCTAGTTACTGCATTGTCCTCCGGTGACTCAATATAAACATGCCCATTATCTACTCTCAATACTTTGACCCTACCCACGTAAGTCACGCCGACTATGTCCAGGGCTAATACACCAAAGTAATCACTAACCCACACCCTACCCTCCCTCCTCGCGTTTATGTGATTCAACTCCTCATAAAGTATGCCCATGGCTCTCTCCGAATCCCTAGAATCAATAATTACGTCGACATCCCCAGTCCTATAAACGCCACCACTATAGAGCTCCGCGGCGAAACCACCAACAATGATGATCCTACCCGCACCCTCAGACTCAAGCCTACTATTAACCCTCGCCAAAAAGTTCAATAATGAACTTCCCTGCCCACCATCAACCCTAATACTCATTAATGAACAATTATCATTAACACAATTAATGAGGTAACGGGTGAATAATGACCAATCATTAATAATTAAATAATCATTAGCGATTTGCACGCTCCTCCTTGACATAATGGCGCATGACAAGTCAATTATCATTTCAAGTCTCTCTCTGGCTCGGTCTGGAGGCAGCCTACGTGCGCCTCTCCTGTTAAATATTGACCTGATACTACGCATTATAGTATCACTATAGTGGATTTGGGTAAGTAATAAAGCTGTGTTTCAACTGATCATGGAATTACTTATTAAGGGATTATTAATTAAGCACTATGATGGACGCCGTATTATTAAGGAGAAACAAGAAGGATCCCAAGGAGGTTAGGGCTTGGCTTAGGGAAAGATTATCAAAACCTGGCATTATCATTGCCCCAGGGGCTTTCGATGCTTTCGTTGCCCTAATGATCCAACAACTTGGTTTCGAAGCTCTCTACGTCTCCGGCGCGGCCTTCAGCAGCTCCCTGGGCCTGCCCGACCTTGGT
Organism: Vulcanisaeta sp.; assembly: GCF_049966235.1. NCBI lineage: Archaea > Thermoproteati > Thermoproteota > Thermoprotei > Thermoproteales > Thermoproteaceae > Vulcanisaeta > Vulcanisaeta sp. Next base: position 133,712 of record NZ_JBMFVA010000001.1, on the reverse strand, counting down.
ATGTTCACACTTGATGAGTTGGTTAGGTTTACTAAGTACATTATGGATGCCGTGGACATACCCGTTATTGTAGATACCGATACCGGATTCGGCGAAACTCTAAACGTTGTCAGGACAGTTAGGGAGTTCGAGAGTATCGGGGCGGCAGCAATACAGATCGAGGACCAGGAATTACCCAAGAAGTGCGGCCACCTGAGTGGTAAACATGTGGTGCCTGCTGATGAGATGATCAAGAAGATTAGGGCGGCTGTTGAGACAAGAAGGGATGAGAACTTCCTAATTATCGCTAGGACGGATGCACGCGGTGTTTACGGTATTGATGAGGCTATTTGGAGGGCCCAGGCCTATGTTGAGGCTGGGGCGGATATAATATTCCCTGAAGCCCTTGAGAGTAAGGAGGAGTTCGTAAGGTTCGCCAGGGAGGTTAAGGCTCCATTATTAGCTAACATGACTGAGTTTGGTAAGACGCCGTACATAACCGCTAAGGAATTTGAGGAGATGGGTTATAAGATTGTTATATTCCCCGTTACGACCTTTAGAGTCGCCATGAAGGCTGTTAAGGATGCCTTAATGGAACTTAAGGAGAAGGGTACCCAGAAGGACCTGCTCAATAAGATGATTAGTAGGCAGGAGCAGTACGAGGTTATTCATTACTGGGATTACGAGAATTGGGATAAAGAATTGAATGAAGAGGTCACCAAGAAATTCGCTGGCAAATTAAGATTGAAGCAATAAATTTCAATTTCAAATTATTCCCTAACGCAGTTAAAATGTTATCCCCCATGGTAATACTCATAAAGGAATTAATTCCATAAATTAATGTATGTCCTCCAGCCTCAGCATTAGGAAGGTTGCAGTTCTTGGTGCAGGCACGATGGGTAATGGAATCGCTGAGGTATTCGCCATCGCTGGTTATGAGGTTAGGCTTATGGACATATCTGACGAGATACTTAGGAACGCATTAAATCGAATCAGAGACAGTCTAGAGAGATTAAGTAAAAGAGGTGAGTTGAAGGAAAGTGTTGATACGATATTATCGAGGATAACGACCACTACAAATATAGCAACTGCCGTCGAAGGTATTGATTTCCTGGTTGAGGCTGTTCCTGAGAATGCCGAGCTGAAGAAGAACATATTTAGAGAAGCCGATAAGTACGCGCCGTCTCACGCAATATTCGCATCAAACACAAGTACAATACCGATAACCGAACTTTCAGAGACAACCTCTAGGCGTGATAAATTCATAGGGCTTCATTTCATGAACCCACCACCATTAATGAAGCTTGTGGAAATCACGAGAGGTAAATACACAAGTGATGAGACTGTAAATATCACAGTGCAACTAACCAGGTTTTTAAATAAGGAGCCTGTTGTTGTTAATAAGGACGTACCTGGATTCATAGTTAATAGGGTCCTCTTTAGGGTTATGCTTGAGGCGTGTCGTGAGGTAACGCAGGAAGGGGTTAAAATAATTGATTTAGACGCAATGGCCAGGAATGTACTTGGTCTACCGATGGGTCCCTTTGAATTACTTGATTACATAGGTCTTGACACAAGTCTCTTCATAGTTAAGGCCATGACTGAGAGGGGCTTTAGGGCTCATCCATGCCCATTACTTGAGGACTTAGTAAATAAGGGTAAACTTGGTGTTAAGTCCGGTGAAGGTTTCTATAAGTATCCGGGTCCTGGACAGTATGTCAAGCCTAAAGTACTTCCTGATCAAGGGCTTGATTTGGACCCCGTTAAATTAATGGCGCCAGCAATTAACGAGTTAGCCTGGTTGGTTAGGGAGGGCGTAGCTAGTGTTGAGGATATTGATAAGAGTGTGAGGCTTGGGTTAAATTATCCATGGGGCTTAAGCGATCTTGCTGATGAAATAGGTATTGATAATGTGGTTAGTGCCCTTCAGTACCTCAAGAACGTTAGTAATTGGGATGAGTATGAGCCAGACCCGTTACTTACGGAATACGTTAAGTCAGGTAAATTAGGTAGGAAGAGTGGTGCTGGGTTTAGGAACTATCCCGAGGTTGAGGTGAGAAAGTACGATGAGATACTACTAAGGATAGATCCGCCAGCCGCCTGGATCGTTTTTAATAAACCCGATAAGCTGAATGTATTAACACCTAGGATGGCCGATGAAATAGTAAATGCCCTAAGAGCCGTTGAAGATGATTCAAGGGTTAAGGTAGTGGTAATCACCGGTAACGGCCGAACCTTCTGCGCCGGTGCCGACATCAATCAGTTCCAAAATGCATCGCCAATACAGATGTTTAAGGCCATGAGGCATTATCACTCAATGACCCTAGAAATTGAGTATTACACGAAACCCGTTATTGCGGCCATAAACGGTTATGCCCTTGGTGGCGGTTTAGAAATAGCTATGGCCTGCGACATTAGGATAGCCTCCGAGGATGCACTGGTTGGGCAACCTGAGATTAACCTAGGCATAATACCAGGTGCCGGCGGTACACAGAGACTGACGCGCTTAACGAACCCAGGAATAAGTAAGGAACTAATACTAACGGGTAAACAGGTAAGTGCTAGGAAAGCCCTTGAATACGGCATAGTTAATAAGGTTACGCCTAACTACGCGCTCGAGTTTGAGGTTAGGAGGTGGATTAAGGAATTGGCTTCTAAACCACCATTGACGCTCATGCTTGCCAAATATGCCGTAAACTACGGCTTTGAATCACCAATATGGAGCTCGCTAAACAATGAGGCAGCATTATTCGGTGTGGCAATATCGACGAAAGACTCACAGGAAGGTGTAAGGGCGTTTCTGGAAAAGAGGAAGCCTAAGTTTGTAGGTGAATAACCGTATAATTAGATATCACGGCTTAAAACCTGTGAATTTTCTCTCGCTAATAATTTCAATTAATACTAAAATCAGTATTGATATCATTAACGAAGCTGACGCATAACCTAATGCCATGGGCAGCCCATAAACCTCGTAGGAGTACCAAATCAATATTGGCACTGGGTACACATAGTTAAAGAATGGTGGGTTGACTATGTAATAAGCCAATATGACAATAGAACCAAACTCACTTATGGCCCTACCCCAAGCCATCAGGAATGATGATACGAGCTCCCTGAACGTCATGGGAACAACGACACGGGCAAAGACACCCCATTGACTAAGTCCTAGGGTTAAGCCGACGTATTCATAGGTTGGGTCCAACTCATCAAATACCTGTTTCATGGCACCGACGGCTATTGGTGCGGAGACCACGAAGTATGCGGCTACGAGGCCCCATATTGTATCTACGAGAGGTAACTTACGTATTACAGGTATTGGGGATATTGGCGAAACCAGTATTAGGATTGATAAACCAACTATTGTGTGCGGTATTGTTAATGGACTTAGCAATACCCCACTGACTACGCTATCTATTGGCCTTGGTATTAACCTCCTGGATATGGCATAGGCAACAGGCGCCCCCAGGAGCAGATCTAGTGCTGCGGCTATAAATGCGCCGAGCAATGTTACTGCAACACCCTCGATGAATAGGCCGCTCATTAATGCCTTTAATAGGTATCCATAACCCTCATAGAGAAGGACTACAATAGGTAATAGCAGCATAAGTGATATTAGAATTATGAAAGGCATAAACATGTGCCTTGTGCTATCCAATAATAATCACCATTAGCCACCATATGCCAATAACGAAGAATTCACAAAGGCCCTAATTAATGGCGGTGCATTGCTTAAGTTGCCATAAAATAATGCTGGTGTTAACGGTTGTATGCCAAGGCTTTCCATGAGCTCATGACCACTTGGTGATATTAGGTAAAGTATTACTTCTGCTGCCAATTCCTTATCAGGTGCCTGGTTAGGTATTGTCACGGCTAATTGAATGGGCGCTCCCTTAACAACAATATTAGAACCTCCAACCACAATCGTAACACTGGCTTTGCTATAAAAGCTTGAGTATTGTGGCGAACCGAGATTGACCTGTGGTGGTAATGGAAAATACGGTATATTAGCGCTCACGGCAGATGATTTGTAAATAGCTATGTCAAACCAAACCTTGCCCGACTCAACAGGGCCGAATAACTCACTGCCTGCGAGAACCTCGTATACATTACCCGTGGAATTTGCCTGATTAAACAGGTTAACGTAGTAATCCTTACCTAGGCCCCAATATATTCCGGTGAGTTGTAGAACCATGAGCGCCCTATACCCCTCAGGATCAGTGTTTGGGTTGGAAATCCCTATGGCGTAGGCTCCGTATTTATGAGCCATGTTAAAGGTTTCATTTGAGAATATTAGGTTTAGGAATTCCCTGGTTATTACCATGGCCTCCGCATAATTCCCGGACCTTAACGCTGACCACTCAGCATTGGTTAGGTTATTAACCACGTCTAATAGTGGCTTAGGTAGGTTGGGTGAGTATGCTATTACCATTTGATCACCTGCTATGGCTATGTACCAACTAGTTATGTTGCTTGGGTATAATAGGGAGGTTAGTATGTATGGATCTATGCTTGCATATATTGAATAGCCGCTTGGGTTTAGGATCACCTGACGGGCAGCCTGCACGGAACCCATCCCTGTTACTACGGTATTTATACCCAGCTTCTCACCTGCATCTCGAAATAGCGATGCATATAGTGATGCTGTTATTACACTTAAGGTTTGGCTCGTTCTTATAGTGTGTGTTGGGTGCGTTATTGTTGGTATTGAGTATCCCAAGGCTAACCCTATAATTAACGATATTAGTATTGAGCCGACGATACTTAACCTCATCAACTGACCCTTTAACTAATACGTCTATTTAAGTCTCTCGATGCATCTATTTAAGCCGTGAATAGTTCATTAAGTAATTTAAATTCTAAAATTTCTATGTTAGTGCCTAAATGGTAAGGACTAATTTTGATTCACGTAAGTCCATATTTCTTAAGCGATTGATGGAGGAGGGAGCCCAGAATAGAGTTGACTTTGACATATACGACTTTTTACTCACATTCAATAAGTCCTTAAATGACTTTTACACGACAAGTAGTTGCAGCGGTAGGATTGCCCTGGCTAAGGCTCCACGACTTAGCTACTCAAAGGGTTCTGGGTTATTTAAGTTCGTTGTTAAGTGGCATAGGCCTGTCACGTATGGCGAGGTTATGAATGTACTTAGTAATATTGATTCTGGCGATGTTTGGCTCTTGGTTAGGGCGCCAATAATCCATTTCGTGGCTAGGGATATTCATGGGGCATTGACGATACTTAGGATGGCTAGGGAGGCAGGCTTTAAACATAGTGGTATATATTCAGTGACACATGATGGTGTTGTTGTTGAGGTTCAAGGCGAGGATCGTTTTGAGGTCCCTATAATAATTAATGGTAAATTAATAGTGACTATGGATGATTTAAGGCGTATTATTGATATTGCCAATGAAACTCTGATCTTCGGCAAGTTCAGACTGGCGCATTTGATACGATTGATAGAGGTTAGGCTTTTTGGTAAGTCTGAACTGGGTGAAATGCCTAAGGTATATTTCCAGGAGTCATATAGAGATTTTAACATTGAAAGTATAAATATTGAGAATTTGGTGTAGTATATATTAGACGGTCGTAGTGCCTATTTTACGGAATAAAGTTTTTAAGTGAACTCTCATTCGTCATCATGGTGAGATAATTGCAACGATGAAGGAACCAATTCTTGAGGTTATTGATGTTAGCTATAGCTACAAGACTGAGAAGGGTCCTGTGCCTGTCCTTAAAGACATCAACTTTAAGGTTTATTCCCATGAGTTTGTTTCTATAGTTGCACCCACAGGTACGGGAAAGACAACATTACTTAAGATAATAGCTGGTCTAAGGAGACCTGATAGTGGTAAGGTCCTTCTCATGGGTGAGGAGATTAGGGGTCCAACACCTAAGCTTGCCATGATATTTCAGGACTTTGCACTCTATCCCTGGTTAACAGCACTTGAGAATGTGGAATTGGCGTTATTTCACAGGAAGGATCTCAGTAAGGAGGTTAGGAGGGAAATAGCTAGGAAGTACCTTGAGCTTGTGGGTCTTGGTGGTTTTGAGGATTACTATCCAAGGGAATTGAGTGGCGGTATGAAGCAGAGGGTTGCAATTGCTAGGGCATTAGCTGCGCAACCAGTGGTTTTGTTAATGGATGAGCCCTTCGCAAATCTTGATGCAATAACAGCCGAGGGTTTGAGGGCAGAAATATATAACATGGTATTTAATGAAGAGTCTACAGTGAAGGCTATAGTAATGGTTAGCCACAACCTTGATGAGGTTGTGGAGTTAAGTGATAAGGTCATTATACTTGGGGGAAGACCTGCAAGCATAATGGCCGAGGTCGAGATTAAGTTGTCGAGACCTAGGAATACGAGGGATATAGAGTTTCAGGATTACTTGGATAGGCTATACTCATTATTGTCAATAAGTCTTAAGGTTTAAGTGATGGCTATGGGCATTTGGTCCATAGTTTTAGTAGCGTTTCTAGCAACACTTGCGACATTTGGTAGAGTTGCCCTTACTATAATACTGAGCATAGTGCTTGGTTGGTTCTTTGGCTATGCAGCGGCAAAGAATGGACTTTTTGAGAGGATATTCCTATCAATTACCCAAACCCTTGAGGCCGTACCAGTCATCACCTTCTTCCCAATAGTCTTAATATTCTTCGTTAAGTCAATAGGTGGTTACATAGGAACTGAGTTGGCTGTTGACTTTTTGGTTTTCACGGCAGTTGTTTGGAATATATGGGTTGGTGAGTATGAGGCCATTAAGACGGCGCCCCAGTCACTTGAGGATGCGGCTGAGATGCTTAACCTGGGCTTCTGGGGCAAGTTTAGATACTTATACATACCAGTTACAATGCCCAGGGTTGCTGGTAATGTTTTAGTAAGCTTTGCTGATGCGTTGTTCTACATAGTAGTTAGTGAGGTTGTTACCTTAGGCACAACGCAATACTCAGTCTTCGGCATAGGGGCACTAATAGCATCATGGACAAGCAGGAGTGAGTGGACCGCAGCATTTACCGGACTTGGGGTATTGGTAGTCATGGTGACCTCAGTACTATTTGGAATACTTAGGCCATTTGTTGATTGGGCAGTTAAGTATAGTTATGATCCATTCATGGAAGTAACAAGGACTAGGGTCAGGAGACCCATAGTTACTAGTCGCGTTAGGTCATTGGCAGCTAGAAATATGAGGTATTTAAGGAGGGTTGTGGCTGTTGAGGATGCCATAATGCCCATATTCGTTAAAGCCTCGAGCTATGCTGTCAGACATAGACTATTGTCAAGGCCTAGACCTAGAAACATAATAACCGAGTCTGAGAGGTATATAGGCATAGGCATTGTTATTTTCGTTATTGGTTTAATAACCTACTCAATATATGAGTCTTGGAAAACGACTTGGGTTCCCATAATAAATAATCTATACGAATATGGCTTACTTTACCTTTATTATCTAGGGCTTGACTGGTTTAGGGTTATTTTGGTCACAGTTGCAGCAATATTAACGGCTATCCCTGTTAATTACCTAATGGTAACGCATAGAAGAGTTGAGTCGATTTTATTACCAGTACTTGAGGACTTAGCATCAATACCTGTATCGGCTTACTTACCATTGATTGCCATACCCTTCATAACGTATTTAGCGGTGAATCTCGGTTCGCATATTTCGCTTGAAATACTGGTGTTCGTAGTGGCCTACCTAAGTACTGCTTGGTACGTGATTTATAATATGTACGTGGGTATGAAGACAATACCCAGGAGTCTTTGGGATGTAGCCGAGAACCTGAGATTAAGTACCTGGCAGAAGCTTAGGAGATTGGCGATTCCAGGCGCCATGCCTGCTACAATAACGGGCTTAGCAAGTACAGCAGGTTCAACATGGGGTGGGCTTGAGGTTGCCGAGTATATACAAGGGCTTAATGGCCAGGTCTATATGGTTCATGGATATACGGCTTTAATGGATTATTACACAGCGATAGGGAATATTGTTGGGCTTGAGGCCATGAGCCTAATACTGGGTATAAACGTGGTATTATTAAGTGTCTTTCTCTGGAGGAAGTTATTTAGATTAGCTAGGGAAAGGTATAGGCTTGAAGGCGCAATAACGCTTTGATTCCATAGGTTCTCGACATTACGTAATTATTAATACGTGAGGTATTCCACGTTAATGATTGTAAATTGTGTGCAATAAGGCTTATAAGTATTCTAATGTATTCATGTAAATAGTCCTAATTATGGCTAGGGACAATCCGGAAAAAGAGACAGAGGAGGTCTATTCAAGGACTACGATAATGGTTCCTAAAAACATAGCCTCGGAATTATCACGGGTTGCTAAGACTAGGGGAAGGACATTATTCTATATTGCTGGCGAGGGCTTAAAATTAACAACTGAGCTTATTAGGGATGGTTTTGAACCATCAGACCTCATTTACTTTTGGAGATTATATAAAATCTTAAGCTCGATGGATGTAATACCAATGCCTATGAAGCTCATTGAGGAGGTGTGTAGTCATATAATGTCCGTTCTTATTGACTTCTCCAAGAGTGATAAGATATCGGGTGAACTTAGAGAAGGTGCGAGCAAGGCTATGAATGATCTATGGAGCATTTATGAAAAATATGGTCATCAAGTCGGCGCTCTAGTTAGGATGGAGTTTGAAAACCTTGAGGAACTTCTCGAGGCAATTTCAAGAATTAGCAGGTTATTAGCCGTTAGGCATATTGAGGTTAAGAAACTGAGCCCAAATACCATTGAGTTAATGGCTATAGGGCCTAGTGGCACGACCGATATTGGTAACAAGGCCCTCTTATCATTTATTAGAGGTTTTGTTGCTCAATATGATTACGAGGTTGTTTCTGAGGAGGCAAAGGCTAATGTACTTAGGGTTGTTCTTCAGAAGAAGGCCTAATGTTTTAGCGTTTAATAATTTTATATTATTATCGTTGCTAAGTTCGAGATGCCCGGCCACCTTAATGCTGCTTCCATAGCTACGGGTCCATGTATCTCACTACCCTTGGGTGCGCCATTCTCGTCTGTAATAACTACGGCATTGTCCTCAAAGGCTATCCAGGTGCCATCAGGTCTCCTATATGGTCTCCTTTGCCTAATCACTATTGCTCTGAGTACTTGCTTCCTAACCTCAGGTTTGCCCTCCACAACACTAACAACAACCATATCACCCACGGAAGCTCCAGGTATTTCCCTGTGAATAGGCTTTGCTATATGCCCAATTATACCAATCACCCTAACAAGCTTAGCGCCACTATTATCCGCAACAGGAACTAGGCTATTCATGAATATTCCAGGCGTCTTATGAAATCTCCAGCTAACACCTACCTGACGTGCGCCGCCTCTCTTTGCCATTGAAGTGCTAATGGAGCTTAGCTTATTTAAGCTTATCTACCTATTCCCTAATGATTAATTGAAGACCCATCGACTTAGCGATCTCGATTATCGATATCCTCCTAAAAATGGCATCAGTAATTACCTTAATTATATCGTTCATACTAACCCTGATTTGAGCCTTCGTATCCCTATCCCTAATAGTTACTGTACTATCGATGGGTGTCTTATCGTCTATTGTTATTGCGAACGGTACACCTACCGAGTCATACTTGGCATACCTACTGCCTATTGCTCCATCATCATCATAAACAGCCTTAACTCCAACCATCGATAATTCCCTAAATATATTCCTGCCAATACTTACATACTCCTGTTTCTTAATTATTGGTAACACCGCAACCTTTATTGGAGCAATATCAGGCGGTAGCCTTAGTAATGGTTTTCCATTAACCTCTGTATAGGCATGTTCTAGAGTTACGTACACTATCCTATCAACACCGAAGGATGGTTCAACATCATGTGGAATAAACCTCTCAACATGAACCTTTCTCCTTTCCTCCCTAATAAACACAACATCGCTTGTTATGGTATACCCATCAATGATCACCCTACCCTTATTAGCCAGCTCATTGGCTAACCACCTTGGGTCAGCCTTACCAATGGCCTGCATGACCTTAGGCATTTCATTACCAAAGACTTCTCTAATCCTCTGCGGATTCGGGTAGACCCTAACCTCAATAACTTCCTTCGGCGTGGTCAGTCTTCTGTCAACGCTTAAGTCATAACCACTATACCTCGCGTGCCTACCAAGGTCATAATCAGTCCTGTACGCATGACCGCTAACCTCAACCCAACCAAACCTCTCACTATAGACCATCTGGTCAAAACTAGCCGCTGAGTAATGAGCCCTCTCCTCAGGTAACTTAGCCAGGAAGTACTGATGATCAAGCGATATACCAAGCTCATTCATGTATATTGTGGCTAGGCCCATGAAGAACGCCATCCACTCATTAGGCACAATCCCACCCTCAACAGCCTCCCTAGGCCTAAACTCCCTGGGTTCCTTAACACCAGTAACAACATCCTTCTCGGGTATTATCCTCAACTTAATATCCAGTTCATCAAGGTATGGGCACTTAGCATTTTCAGGGTCAAAGAAGAACTCAATCTCCATCTGGGTAAATTCCCTGAGTCTAATTAAGCCCTGCCTAGGTGAAATTTCATTTCTACCGACCTTACCAATTTGAGCAATACCAAGTGGTAGTTTTCTACCCATTAGATTAAATATCTTTGGAAATGACACGAACATTCCCTGGGCCGTCTCAGGTCTTATGTAGCCAATGTTATCGCTATATGGCCCTATTGTTGTCTGGAACAATAGGTTAAAGGGCTTAACGCTACTTAACTCACCACCACATACAGGGCACTTAATATCATAATTCCGAATTAACTTATCAAGCTCCTCGAGGCTTAACCCCTCAGTCTTTATTGAAATACCCCTCTTACCAAGCTCCTCCTCTATTAGGTGATCAGCCCTGAACTTACGACCACACTTAGTACACTCGACTATTGCGTCGGTAAAATGCTCAACATGACCGCTAGCCTCAAAGACTATCTTTGGCATTACTATTGGAGTTTCTATTTCAACAATAAAGTCTTGATACGGATAAACAAAGATTTTACGCCACTTCTCAATTATATTCCTCTTTAACTCTACACCAAGTGGTCCATAATCGTAGAATCCACCGACCTCAGCCTTACTCCTATAAATCTCAAAGCTTGGGTAGAAAAATCCGCCCTCGCTCATTAGTTCCATGAATCTTTCGAGATTCATTCAGCACGATAATTATTAGGCATATTTAAATAATTTTCATAGAATAGTCCTTCTCTATCCCTTAAGGAGTGGGGGTTTGTATAGTGTAGGTCTTATGCGTTAGCCCTGGTGTGGGTTTAATGGTTTTAGGTCATTGGTCATTACATGAAAACTCATCATCCTACTCCTCAACGGCACATTGAATTCCACCTTCTTTGCAATGTTTATTGACGAATTGATATCTCAGTAATGACGGTAATTGGAACAATAACAATGAAGAAAAATCAAGGACAGGAACTGCGTCTACGTATATGTAGGAAGTAACGAAGAACTAAAAGGAATTAAGAGGAAAGAATGCATATTTATCTTCGAGAATTACATATCACCGCCTTTAGAGGACGAGAATTTAAGTACGTATGTAATTAAGTACATCAAGGATTAATCTGATTGTTGTGGGTAACGACATTAAACCAGGATCATTTGGTGGTGAGTACTCAACAATGTCAACGGCCTTAACCCTGGAATCACCGTAATCAAGAATAGCCTTAGTAATCCTCAAAAGCTCGCTATAACTAAGTCCAAAACCCTCTGGATTACTGACGCCAGGCATTACTGATGGATCAAGAACATCAACATCAATGCTCAGGTGGATCGAACCAGGATAACTATCAATGGCACCCCTCATGAGCAGTCTAAGTTCATGGTTATTCATGGACTTCACATCCCTAGTTGACAATAGTATGGAATTTTCAAGTCTACTCACGAAATTCATCTCCTCCCTGTCATATGATCTAAACCCAAGGAAAACAATCAATTGAGGCTTAACCTGATTAATTAAGTGTCTCACGAATGTTGCATGCGATAAGGATTGCCCTATCGGCCATTCCTCTCTTGAATCCAAGTGAGCATCAACATGTATGTAAATGCCATATGAACCCTGGGATTCTCTAACCGCCTTAGCAACACCAAGACTTAGTGTATGTTCACCACCTATATTGATTACCCTACCCCACGTACTAATAGCGTCCCTAACAACTAGGTTAATCCTCTCCAAATTCCTGTCAATCATACCCTGCAGTAATGATAAATCACCCAAATCACAAATCTTATTAAGTGGATCTATACCCAGGTCCTCCGTAGGTGTAAATTCAAAGTACTGACTCCAGGATCTAATGATGCTGGGTGCAAATCGTGTCCCAGGCCTAAAGCTAACGGTATCCTCCATGGGTATACCAAGTATTGGTATACCACGGCCGCACCTAGGTGTTCCGAAAAGCGTGTATTGAGATGCAACGTAAAAATCAATGTTATTACCCATGGAAAATCGCCTCCTCAATCCTCTCCTTAATAGCTAAAAAACTTGAATATATAACTTCCCAAATACTAACCTTATAATAATTATTATCAGGATCACTGTTAATTTTATCACCAGGTCTAACCACATAAACGTCAACACCAGATCTCCTAAGTATTAAATATGAAGGATAACATAGTGAACCATGAGGAGCTAGTACAATTGTTGCGCCAAGCTCGACACACCTCCTAGCAACTGTTGGTCTTTTATTCGTAGAATTCAGAGCTGGATTAACCTCCTTATGAACCACAACACCATTTTTCACCAGGACTAAATAACGAGCCCTAGAAAATAAGTTAAACGATAAATCCTCATTAACCGTAGTGCACACAATATTATGTTCTCTTTTCATTAATACCAATGACATGCCCCAACACAGCCTTTAAAAGCATTCAGAACAAGTCGTAAAGGTCTCCTCATGAAATAAGTAATACGCATGGATTACTTTACGAAAATCTATTTAAATAAAATAGGCAATAACCACATAGAGCCTATACCTGTCTTGCATTCACGTCATTAGTACGAGGCCCAACGACCCGGCCAAAACCGGGCCGCTGAGCCCCGTACTAATGGTGTGGATGCATGCAGGGGGCAAATCCTTAATTATTTGCTTTATTTATGAGAATATAGAATAAAGGGTTTATAAAAGGCATCTATATCGATATTTTGACCGAATATGAGTGGTTCGACCATTGAAATAACGTTTTTCGGCAGGGGAGGCCAGGGTGCTGTGACTGCTGCGCAGATTATTGCCCAGGCCGCCATTAGGCGTGGCTTATTTGCAAGTTCGTTTCCTGAATACGGTGCTGAGCGTAGAGGCGCACCCGTTAGGGCTTATGTTAGGTTATCTCGAGAACCTGTTCTCGCTAGAGAACCAATTGATAAACCAGATATTTCAGTGGTGTTTGATACGAGGTTATTGAATGTTTTTAATATACCGCAGATAACGAAGAATTATATAATTATTAATGCATTGAGTGTTGATGATGCTAGGCAGTCCATAGGTAAGTTCAGTGGTAAGGTTGTTTATGTGAATGCATATGAAATATCCACTAAGCATCTGGGTAAACCAATAGTGAATACCACAATGCTTGGTGCATTACTTAAGGTGCTTGACCTGGTAGATATAGAGACCGTTAAGAACTTGGTCCTAGAGACGTTCGGCAAGAAGCTTGGTAAATCAAATGTGGAGGCGCTGGAAGAAGCTTATAAGGTGGCTGAGGTGATCGTACTATGATGAAACAACTCACATGGAAGGATTTACCAATTGGTGGCGTTATTGTTGAACCGGGTAATGCGCGTAAGAATCTTACCGGTACTTGGAGGACTGAGAGGCCGGTTATTGACCAAGACGCATGTATTAGGTGTAGGATATGCTGGATGTACTGTCCTGAACCAGCAATACTAGAGTTAAAGAAGCCGTACACTACGAAGTCGGGTAAAAAGTATGATTTGACCTATGAGATTGATTATGACCATTGTAAGGGCTGTGGAATATGCGCCCACGAATGCCCAGTAAAGGCAATAAAGATGGTTTCTGAGGTGGTTGGGTAATGGAGATCGCCAAGACTTTGAGTATTAGGGAGGAGATTGTTAAGGAGCGTGTTGGATTAACATCCAATTACGCCGCTGCCTACGCGGTTAAGGCTGTTGATGTTGATGTTATTGCAGCATATCCAATAACGCCACAAACAACGATAATAGAGAAGTTGGCTGAGTTGGTGGCTAATGGCGAAATAGACGCTGAATATATACCAGTGGAGTCTGAGCATAGTGCTCTTTCAGCGGTGGTAGGTGCGGCAGCGGCTGGTGCGAGGGTATTCACGGCGACGTCAGCTCAAGGTCTTGAATTCATGCATGAGGTTCTTCATATAGCTTCTGGCCTTAGGCTTCCAATAGTCATGGCTGTTCCAGGTAGGGCATTATCAGCGCCAATAAGTATCCATGGTGATTACCAGGATATAATGAATGCTAGAGATTCAGGCTGGATAATGTTAATAGCCTCCACCGCACAGGAGGTTTATGATTCAATAATAATGGCCTATAGAATAGCAGAGGATAATAGAGTCCTAGTGCCAGTTATGGTGTCCTATGATGGATTTCTAATGAGCCACACGACAGAGCCCGTGGAGCTTTACCACGAGGATTACGTGAGGAAGTTCACACCGAGAAACCTAAATAGGCTAAAGCTTGACCCTAGAAAACCAATAACTATAGGCGTTATTGCAAGCCCTGATTGGTACTACGAAATAAAGTACCAAGTAGTCAATGCACTTAAGGAATCAAGGGGAGTCATTAAGGAGATTCATGGTGAGTTTAATAAGACCTTTGGAACAAACTATGACATTGTCGAGAGATACATGCTTGATGATGCGGATTACGTATTAATAACTTATGGAGGAGCATCGAGTGGTAATGCCAAGGAGGCTGTCAGGAGGGCTAGGGAGAGAGGATTAAGGGCGGGTGTTTTAAGGATAAGGCTTTTCAGGCCGTTCCCTGTAGATGAAGTGGTGAGTTCTATTAAAGATGCTAAGATGGTGGCCGTTGTTGATAGGGCATTATCTCCAGGAAGTACGTATGAAGGCCCTGTATTTAATGATGTAGTTACAGCACTTTATAGTAAGGGTATTGAGAAACCCGTGATCTCCGTGGTGCATGGCATTTCTCAAAGGACTATGCTGGCTGATGATTTCTATAACCTTTATAAAACGCTTGATGAGTATGCGAGGACTGGTGAATATCCGAGGAAGACAATATTCCTGGGGTTGAGGGGGTGATGGAGATGAAGGTGTATTTCAGAACAATAAAGGATTTACCTGAGGATGAGTATTTTGGACCTGGACAACTAACCTGCGCTGGATGTGGCCCGTCAATTGCAGTTAGGTGGTTGCTTAAGGCGGCGGGTTCTGATGTAATAGTTGTTAATGCAACAGGTTGTATAGAGGTGACTACAACATCGTACCCATACACTGCGTGGAGTGTACCATATCTGCATGTGGCGTTTGAGAACTCCGCGGCTGCTGCATCGGGTGTAGAAGCTGCTCTTAAGGCGCTTAGAAGGAAGGGTATACTGGATACTAAGGCTAAGGTTATGGTTATTGCCGGTGATGGTGGTACTTATGATATTGGCTTACAAGCCCTTAGTGGTATGCTTGAGCGCGGTCATGGCATACTCTATGTACTCTATGATAATGAGGCATACATGAACACGGGAATACAAAGAAGTGGAGGAACACCGCACTTCGCCTGGACAACAACATCGCCAGTGGGTAGTAAGTTTAAGGGTAAGGTCCAGAGGAAGAAGGACATAATGAGCATAGTCATTGGGCACCACATACCATACGCTGCCACAGCCAACATAGCCTACCCAATTGACTTAGCTAATAAGGTAAAGACGGCATTTGACTACATTGATGAGGGCCCAGCCTTCATACACGTAATAGCACCATGCCCACCAGGCTGGCGCTACCCAGAGGAGATGACCGTGGAAATAGCCAGGCTAGCCACAGAGACAGGCTACTTCCCACTATATGAGTGGGATCACGGCAGAATAAGATTCAACCCACCAAGCAATGCGCACCTCGACAAATCAAGAAGGAAGCCAATAATTGAGTACTTGAAAAGACAGGGCAGGTTCGCGCACTTAACGGAGGAAGATATTAAGGAGATTGAGAAGGAAATCGACGAGTACTGGGACTACCTAGCAAGGCTAGCCAAGGCCTTCGGTTAAAATCATGAATTGCATCCTAATGTCCTTAAAACCACAATTCGCAGATGAAGTCCTAACCGGCCAGAAGAAGTGCGAGGTAAGGACTTTCATGGGAACGATAAGTAAGGGTAGTATAGTCCTTGTTTACTACTCAAGCCCTGTCAGGTTAGTCAGGGGATACTTCATAGCCGGCGACTCAATTATAGTAAGACCAAGCGAGTTAATGAGCATATTAAGCGATAGATGCAGGGACATGCCAAGGAACAACATGATTTACGTAATTACGAAGTACCTAAGATCAAAGAAAAGAATACTAATACTCGACATAACAAACCCAACAATACTCCCAAAGGCAATAACAATAACACAACTAAATGAACTGAACATAAAAATACCAAGAAGTTACGTCAAAATAAACGACAAAACTTGCCAAGAAATAACAGCAAAAGCTTTAAATCGAAAACGCAATAAACAAAAACGCCGGGGTGGCCGAGCTAGGTCCAAGGCGCGGGACTCGAGAATAACGGGCCATCCCGTCCCCGCAAGGGGGCCCGGGTTCAAATCCCGGCCCCGGCACCACATTTGTTGAGGTGGTGTTTTGTGGGTTTTGGTTTTCTATGTGTTGTTGCGGACTTGATTTGCGGTTTGGAGCTGAGGTATTAATCATTGAGTGATGCACTATGTCAATGTAAATTAGTAAGCTGATGATTAATTGCCCAGGTATGCAGGAGGATTTTCAACTTCACTCGACTCACTTTTTATGAACACCCGAAGTAAAAAAAGCCCGCTGTATAAGATATGGGTGGTGGGTATGGGCTTGGGTAACCATAAACGGGTACTAATAATAGTACTAATCATTATTGGCGTTTACGTTTCACTACTTATTTATACCCACGTTGGCCGTACCGTCCTCAGGTTCTCGGGCCCCGGCTATGTGGTTACGTATGTTAGGTATTCCGAGCTTCCCTGGCCCCTAAATATTCTAACTTTCAAACGTAGACTTGTATATTTTAAATCCTCCTTACTTGATGGATCGTATATTCATTAATAATTAATTTTTATAAATTTCTATACGGGTAATTTGTTGGGTGTTTATGTCCTGTAGTGTTTATTTGGATAGGAGTTCTTTTTCGAGTGGTGAGCCTATTTACATTACTCTCATTAACCTGGGCAATACGCCTGTTAATATTGGTTCTTGGTATGTTGTTGACTTAAATGGTAGGGTGGTTTATTCCATTGAGCCTCCTCAGATCATTATTGGTCCAAGTTCCTCATTTGTTATTGTTTGGTTTCAGTTTGATAGTGATGGTAAGCCCGTTGGTAGGGGTAGGTATAGGATTGTTTGGCGTCCTGTAGTTGATGGTAATACCCTTGAGTGCTTTAGTGCTGTTTTTGAAATATCATGAGCTTCTCATTTTCGTTAATAAGTACCTAGATATTGTTATGTATGTGATTGCAAAGATTACCAAAGCCGTGAATGGGTCTACCAGTGGTATTGTTATTATTACCATTATGTAGTAAATAGTGAGTGATATAGCTAGGGCTATAGTTAAGAAGCTCATGATCCACTTAACCAGGTTATTTAAAGCGTAATTAACCTCATTCTTATCAAAACCCCTACTACCGAATTCCTTTATGTATTTCATGTAACTCTTGTATAATTGTGATGATACCAATGAGTACTCAATCATTATTACTAAGCCATTAAATAATTCAGGGTTCTGCAGTGGAATAAGTACTACGTGAAATATGAATGGTATATATCCCTGGGATATTAATGAGATTATTAATGCCAGTATTAATGAGAACCAGGATTCAATGGTTAAATTATTTATGAGAAGACCAATTAACCCTGTCGAGAAAACTATGCCAATTATTATTAAACTAAGTAGTGGACTGCTAGGTATTATCGCTATGAAGGGTATTATAGGGAGTATTAATGATAATGTAATTAGGACTTGCCTCACCCTATAACCACCTGCCTAGGTATGTTGATATTTTAGCGATTAATGAGCCAATACCTTCGCAAGCAGGGTCCCAGGTAATTACCTTAACATTCTTTGGTAATGCTAGGTAAATCTTCGTCCTATTTCTAATAACCCATTGGGCACAAGGCGTTCCTTTTATTAGATTTCTCATTAATATTGTTTCAGGTACTATGTCAATTGCTAAGGCCCTTGTTGGTAATTGATTAATGATGTCGTTAAGCCTACTAATGCTTTCCTTATTCACGTTAGTTACTATAATCAGTGCAGGATCTGTTTCCTGAATTAATCTATATAATGCTAAATCCATGGCATAACCCTTAATGGGTAATGCTCTTATTGTCATTAACTCCCTTAGTAATCTATAGTATTGGGCCATTCCAGAGCTTGGTATTACTCTTGGTCCTATTGGTATTGTCCATAAGCCAACATTGTAACCATACCTAAGTAAAACCCTGCTTAAGGAAAGAACTAGCGATATTCCATATTCAAGGGGGTTTTCCTCCACGGTACCATGCCTCATCCACCAACCCACATCCAGTAATATTATAGTTGTTCTGAGTCCTTCTCTCTCGTACTCATTAACCATGAGTTTATGACCTGGGTTCCTTGCTGTGGCCTTCCAATTAATGAATTTATAGGGATCGCCAGAAACATAGTTCCTTACGGACTTAAACTCCGTGGAATACGGCCCAAGTCTTGACGGTGGGTATCTAGGTAATCCTTGCCTCGGCTTAACTATCCCAAGTACTCTCCTAACTATTTTGATCTTAGGTATGACTTGGACATCCCCCTCTAATTTAATTGAGCCCTTAATTGGTTCATGAATTCCAAGCATATGATAATAAGTATATTCAATACTATCCAGTGAGTAATTGCCTCTTTTAACGGCTCTTAATGTGTATGTAAACTTTCTATTCACGTTACTGAATCCCTTAAAAACCATGTGTACATTATTACCCTTAACCAATTCGAAACCCTCTGCCATGGATGTATTAGGGATTGGTGGCGCCCTAACTATTAATAGACCAAAACCGCCATGTATAATTACATTCAATTCAATATTCAGCTCATCATCCACATACATTACATTCTTATCAGTACTAAGCGATAATAATATTGTTGGCTTATCGCCTAGGCTCAGGGCTATTACTATTATGATTAGTGGAAATAGAACGGAGAGCATGTATGGTTTAGATACCGTTAATGCCGCAATTGCCGCCATTACTATTGGGAGTAATACAAGGAGTAAGGGTATTTTTGAAGTCTCTTTCATTAATAATCACTTAGGCACAGGAATCTTCTCAACATATTCCCTAACAATGTCCTCACCACTAACGCCTTCTAGGGAAACCTCGGGTTTAAGTACTATCCTATGGCTAAGGGCTTCAATAGTAACTCTCTTTATATCATCGGGTATTACGTAGTCCCTACCCTCAATTGCTGCAATGGCTCTACCTATGCTCATTAATGCCATTAAGCCTCTAGGACTAGGACCTGCAAGCACCCTAGGGTCTTTCCTAATTGCATTAAAACTTACTATATACTTCATAACATCATCGCTAACCATAATATTATTCTCTATGAAATCCCTAATAATCAGTAATTCATCACCGCTTAATATAGTCCTTACTTGAGGTGTTGGGTCATTACTACGCCATGAAATTCTTCTCTTAAGTAGTTCAATCTCATCCCTTGGATAACCAAGCCTTATTCTTATCATGAATCTGTCCAGTTGTGCTTCTGGTAGTGGGTATGTTCCCTCGAGTTCAATAGGATTCTGTGTGGCGACTACAATAAATGGTTGTGGAAGCTTAATTGTCTCGCCCTCAATTGTTACTTGGCCCTCCTGCATAGCCTCAAGCAAAGCAGACTGAACCTTAGGAGGAGCCCTATTAACCTCATCAGCAAGGACAAAATTAGCGAATATTGGTCCGAGTACTAACTCGAAGTCACCCTTGTCAGGTCTCCATGCCTTAGTACCTATTATATCACTCGGTAATAAATCAGGTGTAAATTGAATTCTGCTGAATTTAAGACCAAGAACTCTGGCAAGCATTTTTGAGAGGAAGGTCTTACCAATACCTGGGACGTCCTCAATAAGTACATGGCCATTGACGATTATTGACGCCATGATCTTTATTATAACTTCCTCATCACCGACGAAATACCTCATTAACTCATTAATCACGGTCCTAACTTTCTCCGTGACGTAATCAATACCTACCTTACTCATCACTAAACCTACTGGGTTGTAAGAGAGGAGCTAAATTAAGTATTTTTGCTGCTTAATAATTCATTTAGTAATTCGTTAACGAGATTAATCCTATCTCTAATCTCCATCTCAATAATCCTCCTACTGATTTTCCTACACGTTGCTATACTGGAATAGTTAATCAACTTGCTTAATTTATCAATAATATCCTCGTAATCTAACCCATCGTTCGTTAGTTCATGAACTAAATAGGCAATTAATTTATCCTTCTTTCCATTAGCCACAAAATCCTTCACTGCCTCTTCAAAAAGTGAGTATTCCGGTGATGGGACTATCTTAATTTCACGTTTGTGAGCCTCATATAGTTCCTCCTCAACATTCTCTAGTACAGTTAATCCACTGATGTATAGTCTATAACCTGCGTATATTATGGCTACGGAGGCAATGACTATAAAGACAATTAATATGTATGTATTCCATGTGGGGGGTTTTGTAATTGAAAGTAATGAATACAGTAAGCCAATACCGAAAGCCGCAAGAGCTAATGGCCGTGAATTCCCAACAATCCTTCTAACATCAATTCTAGGGCTCCTAATCATTATTACGGGGGTAAGAAGTAGGTAAATAATGGATGTTGCAGCAAATGGGTAAAATAATGGTAAATACACGGCACCAAATAAATACCCTAATCCAAGGAATATGAAGAAGTACGATAGATATCTAAACAATAATTCTGAGTTTCTTTCCTCAACCATACGTCGTGTGGAGTACCTATTTATTATTGTACCAATTATTAATAATGCCAGGAAGTTCATCAGGTAATTAATAACTAATGAATATGCCCTATAATTGAGAACCAGTATTGAGGTTAATCCGCCGATTAATAGGTATATAAATAACGAGGGCGCTACTAATCTTTTGAGAATATCTGCGATAAACGCATTACGATGCTTAACAAAGTCACTAATTAGAATCGTTGTTATTAAGGCCGTTGATGGTAGTATTAATATCATAATTACATAGATACCGACAGATCTTAAAGGAAGTAATAATAGGGTTAATGACGCTAGGATTACATACGTGATTACATACTTAATAAACGATTCATGCCGAGCTTTCACAAACGATCACCCTGGCATTCTTAAAGACCCTGCTTAAAGCCCTAAGGAATTCCTCATAATCATGCCTATCAACATCCTTAAGTCCATACCTTACATCCTCAAATAACTTGATAATCCTATTAATAGAGTCATTGTCATTAGCAATGATTCCTTCATTAATTAACTGCCTAAAGGCTTCTCTAATTGTTACTGAGTTCTTAATGGCGAAATTTCCCATGTTCAATCTAATAAACTTAATAACATCATCCCTATAATTACTGGCCCTAATGAACATCATCTCATTATTATCATTAAGCCTAACACTTAAGCCATAGCAACCTACTGAGGGCATTATTAATGAGCCATCCCTAAGAATTCCTGATCCTGACACTGTTATTACAGGGTTTTCCCTGGCCGCTATAGGTAATGGTATATTAGGGCTCCAAATTAGGGGTAGGTCCTTGGGTATTGGTAGGTCTATTATTGCGCTACCGCCCCAACCGCTCATAGTTCTCACAGTCTCACCAGGCATTAAATCAATACTTTGCAATGAATTAATAAGTTCAGTATTACCCCTGTTGGTGTTCATCTTTAGTTTCATTGCCATGCTCTCATTAATGCCTCTTACCTGTGCATGTTCCTGGGATTCCCTCCTAATGATTGTTAGTGATCCCGTACTAATTATGATTATTGCAATGATTATCACTATTATTATTAGGATTGGTGATATCCTTAGTGGTGTTATTACAGTGTTCGTATATTGTTGATTACTTCCTGAGCCTTCCTGTGAGCCTAAGGTGTCTCGGGCCCCGCCTGTCATTATTGGTTGTGACCTTAAATTCAACTCCAAGTATTTTGTTATATTAATTGGTATGTTTGGCATTATTATTGGCAATGGTATTAGGGGTACATATAATTCTGTACCACTAGTTCCATTAATGCGTTGAGTTATTGTTATGTTTATTGGTGGTAGTGTAATGGCAGGTTGTGGAAGATTTACGTGAATATTTAGTGAGTTAGTTCCCTGTGAGCTGCCTGATTCATTTATCTTAATCAATGTACCTATTGAGGATGTCAATAACCATGATATTAGTAGTCCAATGATTAATACTAAGATGGCCGATTTATTCACATCACTTGCTTAACATCCTTATTTAAAATACTTAGTAGCTCTCTACTTTGCTCAATTCACTAAGTATTTTACCTAGGTTAAGCGTTAGTAATGCTGTACCTATACTAATAAGTAATCCGCCAATTAATGGTGCCTCTATGGTTAGAATACCGACAATACTAATTAAAGCACTAATCCTAGTTCTCGTCACATTGAAATCACCACCCAACCTATAAAGGGCTAGCATACTTAATACAGATCCAAGGACACCCAGGATTAGTGATGCGAAAATTGGTAATGGCAGGTAAAGCGAGAATACTATGAAGTATTTATTGTAGGTTAAGATAAGGGGCTCCAGCATTATTGGTTGAGGAATTAAGGCATTACCTGTAAGTTCATTAGCCATGAGATAGCCCATGTAGGCAATGTTTATGAAGTAGGAACTCGTGGTTATGACAGAACCAATAAACCCAATTAAATACCTCCTGCTGTATCGAGTCAAGTCTCTAAAACCTAATAGCCAGAATAATACTATCAACACGTATGGTATTACCGTGGATATGAGGAGGAAGTATGAAATTATGACGGTGAATACATAAGCAGCCATGGGCGTAATCAATAATGATAAAAATAATAATAACGTTAGAGTAATCGTATCAGCAGATATTATAAGTAATGACCAACGAATATAACTAATTCCGTGCTCCAGGAAGTCAATTGCCATCTCTCCCCAGTATTTTTAAAGGGCGATGCATTTAAAGTATTATTAAAGCTCAATAATAGAACCAACACCACCAAGTCTGGTTGCCTTGGGTAAAGCATTATATAACGCAGCAATGCCTAAAATGCCCGTGCAATGGGTCCCCATGACAACACTAGGTGATTTGCCGACTAAGTAATTAGTTACTTGCTTGATTCTTTCGTCAGGTAAGCCCATGAAGTGTAGACCACCAATAATTGCGTAGAGCTTGTTCAATCCCGTTACTTGAAATCCATACTCCACAATGTTCTCAACTCCTGAATGTCCGCAGCCCGTAATGGTTACTAAACCATTTTGGAGATTCATATAAAGTGCCATATCATCAAGTACTTCATCTGTAACAGCACCGGTATGACTTGGCCCCCACTTCCTCGGTATTTCACCCGAGACCATCACTTCATTGGTTATTCTATAGGGTTCCTTAATCATTACTAAATCCACACCCTTACTCTCCAAGTATTCCCTCGTGAAGTCTACACTTATATCCTCAAGTTTACCACCCTCACCAGTGGCGTAGGCCTTTGTGAATAGATTCATGTGAGCGATCATCTTTATTGGCCTAGACCTGGCGTTTAGGAATGCCTTAACGCCGCCAGTGTGGTCAATGTGTCTATGGCTAATCACTAAGTACTCAGGTTCATTAGGGTCTATGCCCAGTGCTTTCATATTATTTAGTAAGGCTGTTCCTGTAAGTCCTGTATCATATAGTATTCTGTAATCATGTATATACGCTGCGAATCCCCACTCGCTCAGCAGTCTCCTGCTTAATGAGGATAATTGTGTTGCATAATTATCCACAAGTATTGATACTTTCATAGTCAATTCAATAACTAACTTAGTAATTAAGTTTTATCCTATGTATTTATGCATAGTAATATTTATTTTGCAGTTGTTTTTATATATGTTTTATATTGGGTAGATTTTTAAGTTTATGATTTGTTTTTCTTGACATGACGGTTAGTGAAGTTAAGTCCTTTTTCTATGACTTTCAATTAACAATGGATAAGATACTTGACTATGTCGTCACGGCCTTTCCCAATAATGAGATTGTTTATTGGCCTCCAGGTGGTTCTAGGGTTTTGGTTACATTTTCTCAATTTGCCGATAGGGTTCGTAGGGTTGCAGCTGCGTTAATGGACCTTGACCTAAGGCCTGGCAAGGCATGGGAGTTGGGTAGTAAGGTTGCTGTCCTCGAGTGGAATACGCTTAGGTACCTAGATCTCTACTATGCGATCCCGAGTATAGGTGCTGCCTTATTCACAGTCAACGCTATGCTTGCACCTAAGGAGATTATATACACAATGGGTGTTGCAAAGCCTGAAGTCTTCGTAGTAAATATTGATTACTTTGAGCCATTACTAAAGCCCATTCTTGATAATGTAAAGAGTATCAAGGCAGTAATTTACATGAGTGATAGGGGTAAGCAGCCTAGCCAGGATTATGGTGTTAAGATGATTCCTTATGAGGACTTGCTCAAGCATGAACCACTGAGGGAATTCCCTGAGATTGATGAAAGAACACCAGCAACGATGCTATTCACATCAGGAACAACAGGACCACCAAAGGGAGGATATCACACTCACAGAGGTCTCGTATTACACACGTTATCTACCGCATTGGCCGTAAAGAATCCACCAGTGAATGCATCACAAGATGATGTGGCTATAGTTTTAGTGCCCATGTACCATGTGCATGCATGGGGTTGGCCATGGTCAACCATGCTTAATGGCCATAAGAAGGTTGTATATCCAGGACGTTTTGACTGGGGTCACATATTAAGGCTTATTCATGAGGAGGGAATAACCTTTAGTGCCGGCGTTCCGACAATACTCTATAACATACTTAATCATCCAGATTCACCAAAATATGACCTAAGCAGGTTAAAGTTCATAGTCGGTGGTGCCGCACTTCCAGAGGGCTTATTAAAGGCTGCCCAGGCCAGGGGTATGACAGTAATTAGTGGTTACGGTTTAACCGAAACAGCCCCCGTATTAACTATAGCGTACTTAAGGCCTGATCATAAGGACCTACCTCCTGAGAAGAAGAATGAGATTTACCTGAGGACGGGCATCGTGATCCCTCTTGTTCAGTTGCGTGTTGTTGATGAGCAGGATAGGGATGTGCCTAGGGATGGGAAGACGATTGGCGAAATTGCTGTGAGGTCTCCGTGGTTGTTTAGAGAATACATTGGTGATCCTGAGAAGACTAGGAATGCCTGGCGTAATGGCTGGTTCCACACGGGTGATGTGGCTGTCTGGTTCCCTGATAATTATGTCAAGATTGCTGATAGGCTTAAGGACGTGATTAAGAGCGGTGGGGAATGGATACCAAGCCTAAGGCTTGAGGATATAATAAGTACGCACCCAGGTGTTAATCTCGTGGCAGTTGTCGGCGTACCCCATGAGAAGTGGGGTGAGAGGCCCATAGCCATCATAGTGCCTAAGCCCAGTTATGAGAGTAGGTTGACTGAGGATGATATCAAGAACTACCTAATGCAGTTTGTTGAGAAAGGCGAAATACCAAAATGGTGGATACCAGACAAGGTAATATTCGTGAAGGAACTACCACTAACGAGTACTGGTAAGGTTGATAAGAAGATACTTAGGGATCAGTATAAGGAAGTATTAAGTAGGTAAGTGCTTAAATCTTGTCATTCATTAATTTTAATAATGAGAATAGTTTCCTGGAATATTAATGGCTTAAGGAGTATAATGAGGAAGAGTTCACTCGATAAGTTACTAAGTATGGATAATTACGATATGGTCTTGCTTCAGGAAATTCGTAGTTCTGGAGACATACCATTAACAATAATAGGCTTGGGCTATGAGGCATACCCATTTCCTGCCATAAGGAAGGGTTATGCAGGTGTTATGACGTTGACTAAGATACATCCAATCTCAGTTATTAAGGGCATTGGAATTAACGAGTTTGATTCTGAGGGTAGGATAATCACGGTGGAATTCAATGATTTTTACGTAGTTAATACTTACTTCCCAAGAGCTGGTGATGACCTTAGTCGTTTAGACTTCAAACTGTCTTTCTGCGGCGCCATTGAGAAATTCCTAGCTAACCTAAGGAGTAAAAAACCAATTATCATGTGTGGTGATTTCAATATAGCTAGGGATAAAATCGACTCCTCATTTTGGGATGAGAAACACCCTGGACTGACACTTGAGGAGAGGGCTTGGCTTAATCAATTCCTTAAGTCAGGTTATATCGACACATTTAGGGAACTTCATCCAAATGCCAAGGTCTATACATGGCATAGTTACAGGGAGAAATGGAGAGCAATGAGAATTGACTATTGCATAGTTAGTAAGGAATTGATGAGCAAGGTTAGGAAAGCTGAGATTTTAACGAATATAGAGGGTTCTGACCACGTGCCAGTCATGATTGAGGTAAGCACTTAAGCAATAAACCACCACGTAACAATAACCTATACACGAAACATTCATCCTCAGATCCACTACAGTAAGCGCTGCACTTGATTTCATCATTAATTATTTCGCAATTGATTATGTGTTCGTCAACGCCGTATTTATCGATATAACGAACACCAAGCCCATAGACTAATGCAATTAATAAGTAGTCAATGGGCCTTAGCTCATTAACCTTAATTGTTATGCCGTTAACCTCAACATAATAATCAGAACCTCTCTTATAAAACCTTAAGATCACAATGAAATTCGGAAAATTAGTTACTTTTAAAGGGAATTTTACATTACTTGTGCAATTACCTTGAGGTCCAGGGCTTTAAGCCGTACAGTATGTATGCCGTGATTATGGCGCCAATTATCACCGCAATGAAGAATACAAAGCTACTAACAGCCATCTGAAGGTTTCCGCTCAATATGTGCCCGCTAGCACAGCCATTAGCCATCCTAGCACCGAATAGTACTAAGTAAGCACCTATGAATGATGCTAGGGCCCTAAGTCCTGGCGTATTTCCAAACCTATTTCTCCAGATATGGGGTGTCCACGGCTTGAATGCCATGAATCTCCTCGTTATAAACACCGACGATATTAAGCCTCCTAAGAAAGTACCTAAGTCAGAAAATGGCTCCCAACCAATTTCACTAAATGGCTTATCAACAGGTACTCCATTGACTATCTTAAGACCACCAAATAGCTGGAAGTATGGCAGACTAGCTGCGTAGTGTGGATTTAGGAAGTAAAGTATTTGTGACCATATCCATGCGTAGGTCGTTGATTCACCAAATATTTGCCTAAGCACAATCACAGCAACGGCGACCAACGTAAAGTCGAAAGCCAGTGCAAATATTATCCTTGACGAACGAGGCTGCTGTACAGACACAGCCTCAATGACATAACCAGGTATCTTGGGGTAATCCTCCCTAAACTCGCTAATCTCGTCCTCAAGAGGCATAACCTCCTTGGTCTTACCCGTAAGATGCAGTACACACGCCTTACCACCCTGTCTCCTCGGCACAAACAGCCACATGCTAATCATTAATATGCCGAATACTATCGCCACTATAAGTTCGTCAACCTTCGTTGATAAGCCAAAGAGGGTAGGCCACGTTATTGGTCCGAAATTAAGGGTATCCCAGAAGAAGTACCTAGTTTGCCCAAATATTAGTGACCAGGTCAAAGCACCGAGTAAACCACCAATTACTGCGTAAACAGCGTCCCTCCTACCCTGGCCAAGAGCTATCCAAATTGTCCCTGGGAAATAACCAGCAATGGCAACACCAATACCGAAGATCAAACCGCCAATTACCACTCCAGGTACAAAGAATGCCTTAATGCCCCAGTGTAACACGGGAATAAACAAGTTCAATGCATAAAGTAGTATTGCACCCACACCAATTACCAAACCAAAACATACCATCAAAAGTCTATCCTTTAGAGTAATAGCCCTAATTATGACATCTGGATTAGAGAAGTCCCAAATTTCTAAAGGTATTGATAGAAGTATTCCGGCAAATATACCAACCCATAGAGGGGCCAGATATATGTGATAAACTAACTGCATAATGACACCGCCTATTAACATTGCTAATGCGCCTAGGAGTAGTATTGATGCAACTATCCACATAGGTCTTAGGCTTGGAGTACCCACCTGGACCTTTAGGTAATTGTTGTTACCCATATTGGTCATAAGAGTGCTGTTTTAGCCTATATTTAAAGACTTTTTGTTCAAAAATTTGACATTAACAGTAAAGTTTCTACTTCATACTCACGATAGAAGTGTTTTAATATGCTTTTTCTACGGTTTGTTCAATGCCGACTTTCAAACTCGTGCTTAGTGATCCAATGAGTGGGAGGGCTAGGCAGTTGGAGGTTAAGGATCCTGTTGTCCAGAGGTTTGTGGGTTTGAGGATTGGTGATGAGGTTGATGGTGGGGTAATAAAGGAAGTCTTTGAGTTACCGCCTGGCTTTAAGATTAGGATTACAGGTGGTAGTGGCGTTGATGGTGCTCCAATGTTACCAAATATTGATGGTGCTGTTAAGAAGTACTTGCTAATGCGTGAGGGTGTTGGTCATCATCCTGAGAAGCGCGGTATGAGGAAGAGGAAGCTTGTTAGAGGTAACACGATAAGTGATCAAATAGTCCAGGTAAACGCAGTCCTTGTATACCCGAAGGATTGGAAAGAGGGGCCGGTCATATTATTCGGCGACAAGGAACTCCAGAAACTAAGCGGTGGCGAGCAGAAAGCTGAGGAAAAACAACAGTAAAAACTGCTTTAGTTTTTATTTACTAGCATTTGTTTTCTTTATTTAAGGAAAATAGAAAATAATACATTAAGGTCTATGGCATGAATATAATTTTTATAGATGAAATAATACCTTATTATATTTGTCTTATTTGTTGTTTTTGTTTTTCGTTTCTTTTTCGTTTTATTCTTATGATTCTTTCTAAAGCGATATATTTATAAACCCGCGTTACAGACTAGACAACGTATGGTTAAGCTAGAGGACCTGGCAAAGAAAGAATATGAAGTAGAGTATGAGGGGAGCAAGTACAAGCTTAAGCCAACGAAGGTTTGGAAGGTTCAGCCTAAGGGTAGGAAGGGCTTTGTAATGGCGTTGTTCAGGCTTCCCACTGGTAAGGTTGTTAGGAAGGTTGTGGCTAAGGTTGATGAACAAGGAAATATAATGGCCTAATAATACAATAACATTACATCTGCCTCAAAAATTAAAAATCAATTATTTCCAATTTCTACGAAGGGATTCGCATGGATCTTATTAAACTTAGGATAAATGTTGCAGGTTACGATGAATTAGTGCAACTAATGCTGAGCTGCACTAAGTGCGACCTGCATACAACGAGAAAGAGGGTTGTCCCTGGTGAAGGACCTTTAAATGCCAGGATCATGATAATTGGTGAGGCACCGGGCGAAAAGGAGGATGAGGAGGGTAGACCATTCGTTGGTGCTGCTGGCCAGTTATTAACTAAGTTACTAAGTAACGTGGGTATTAGGAGGGAGGAGGTCTATATAACGAACATTGTTAAGTGCAGACCACCTGGTAATAGAGATCCTGAACCTAATGAGATTGAGGCATGTAAACCTTACTTAATTACTCAAATATTTATGATTAAGCCCCAAGTGATTATTTGCCTTGGAAGACATAGTGCCAGGGAGATCCTCGTGATGGCTGGTTATCCGGAGAAATCAGTATCGAACATAAGTAGTATTAGGGGTAAGGTGTTTAATGTAAGACTTGGTGATCTGAATGTTAAGGTGCTCCCAACATATCATCCAGCTGCTGCTCTGTATAATCCAAAGCTCAGGGGTGTTATTGAGGATGATTTAAGGAAGATTAGGGCAATAATTAATAAGGACAAGGGAGGCGGTATACTTGATTATTTAGGTTCATAGGGTTCCATTAAGTATTCTCCACAGTCCTCTTACATACCCAGCCAGGTACGGTAAGGTGATTAGTGTGTTTATCAATTCCACATGCATTATGGAGAGAATTAATGCGGAAATTACTAAGATTGTCATTAAGTATTCTGGGAATAAATTAATGCTTTCCTTGGTCCATTTACGGGAGCCCTTTGGTGTCGGTATCCATTCAATCCTACCAATATTAAATAAACCCATTAAATTTGCAATGGCTATTTTAGGTAGGGCCATTATGAAGGCCAAGTTAGCACTATTTACTGCAAATGCATCCTTAAGGGGATTACCACCGTATTCCTTATCGAGACTGAGTAGGGAGTATAAATACATCGATAATGACGGTACTATGATTATCAATAACGCGACAAATGCCCACAATGGTATGCTCATGCCAATAATATCCATTATTATAAGTATTAATATTGATATTAGTTGAAGAACGTAGGCAAAGTACTGACCTAAATAAAGAGATACTGTGATGCCATGCCTTTTACGTAAAACCCGCCAAAGATATTTTCTAATAACTCTACCCACACCAAAACTCCACCTAAGTTGTTGTTTAAGAAAGCCGGTATAATTAACGGGAACCTCCACTTCAATGAATGCGTTATCAGCATACATAATCCTTAATTCATTAATAAAAAACCTCACACTAAGTTCTACGTCTTCGAGAACATCCTCAGGCCAATAACCAGTTTTCCTTAGGGCACCAATGCTCACCAAGGAGCCACTACCAAGTACTGGTACCCAGTTAATTAAATTATCAAGAGCCTTAAAAACCCTGAAAAAGAGTAAGTAGCCAATCCATTGACCACGTGCCAGTAGTGAATCGTTCTTATTACTGGCAATCCAATGAGGGACAACAGCGCTTGCTGAATCAACGTAACTAATAAGCTCGGTAATAGCCTCATTATTAAGTATTGAATCGACATCGAGTACCAGCATATAATCATCATCACTAAGCCCCAATCTCTTAATTACGTAATTTAATGCGCCACCCTTATATCCACTCGGCTTTTCCCTATGAATTACCCTAAATCCATACTTACTTCCTAACGTCCTTATAATGCTTATGGTTTCATTATCATAATTATCAAGAATGTAAATTACGTTAAGCTCCATACGTAAGGAAGATAGCCTCTTCATTGAGAGTTCTATTAAGTCAAGTGGTTCGGATTTAACAGGGATCACTAAAAATATCCTTTTCATGATACTTGCGTGTTCATTATTTGGTTTATTTTTGTGATTATTGGTCCTTGTCTTAATAATGATTAATTGATATATTATCGGGTAAAATGACATTATCGTTATTACGAGATACATTATTACGATTATTACCCTGTAATTAATGACCATTATGCGGGCATTATAATAATAACTTAATAATTTATCCTCTTTGTTTTTATTTCAACTTTTTATATCACTTAGATCCAGAATGACATCTATATGTATATTCTTATCCCTTAATTTCTCAATCCATGACTTGCTCATTGAAATAAGTACAGATACACCTGCAAGCCTAGCCCCTGCATTATTTATTATTTCAATCAATGCACTTAATGTTCTTCCTGTCCTAACAATGTCATCAACTATCAAAACATCATCACCCCTCTCAAGTAAATGTCTCGGTAGGTATAGGGATACTCTACGTGGTGGTGAGTCAACTATGTAACTAACTTCGTAAAAATCCTCAGAGGCAATATCCTTATATTGCTTAGCAATGGCTAACTTAGCATTTAACGCGTAGGATGCCATTACCGAGAGAGGTATTCCATCAGTCGCTGCAGTTAATACCTTATTTATTGGTAATTCCGAGAATGTATCCTTAATTCTTCTTTGATAAAGTCTAAGGATGTGCGGATTAAATAAAACGTTATTTAAATCGACAAATCCATCCTTAACAATGACATTCTTCCTCAAAACCTCAGTTAAATCAAGCATTGGTTTCAGTTTTTCCTTTATTACATTTACCGTATCCAATGATGGTAATAAATCACCATTCGCATACCTACAGAGGAGACTCTCTGGTATTTCCAGTATTTGTGATAATTCTCTATATGATAAATCATAAATAGACTTAGCAGTATTTATTAGCTCAACAGCTTCCATCTGTTCATCAACCTTAGCAAGTCTCCTACCTAACCGCATTTAATTAATTATTTAAACAATTGTTTAAAAAGTTAATTGGTAAAATGCTCCATAGATCATATAGTCACGATAAAGTTAAGTATATTACTAATGGTCATGTAGTGAAAGGTTTTTATTGGAAAATAGTTATTTATTTAATGTATGAGTAGTGAGGAGAGAAGGGAGGAAACGGGGGGTGAGGAGGAGATTGAGAGAGGAGGTGTATCGGCGGAGCTCGTTAAGGGTAATATTCTGAAGATTAAGTGGGTTACGGGTAAGACATCGGCTGCAAGACTATTTGGCAAGTACGGTAGGGAAGGTAGACCTGACTTCTTTAGGCTTCTCTTTGGAGCTATTGGTGGTAGCCTTAGGTCACAATTCCCTGAGGATAAGGCGAACGAATTATTTAATAATATTAGGAATTCCCAGGGCTTTAAGGATTCGTTGAATGAGGTCTTTGAGTCAATGAAGAGGTGGTTCTTTGATGAGGTGGTTCCTAAGTATCAGCTTGAACGTGGCGATGTTTTTGTAGTATCAACAACGCTCGAACTTAACATCAATACGGGAGAGCTTAAGTGGAATAAGGAGTCTACCCAGGTTATTTATTGGATAAGGAGTGATAGGGTTGCTGAGAAGTGTAAGGAGCTTGGTATTACAGTAGGAGCTGGCTCTGAGGAGATTGATAGGCTGAGGAGGGAGAGAGATGAATTAGCAGGTAAGGTTAAGGAATTAACGAATGAGAATAATAGGTTAAAGGTCGAGAATGAAGAATTAAAGAGAAAGCTCGAAAGTATTAAGAAGGTAATTGGGCTGACCTAACCACCATAATACCCAATTAAAACTCCATAACCAACAACATCACCCACATTAACAGACCTTACCAAGTCAAAATCACTCTCACTCGATGGTAGTAACTCCCTGTTTAAGGCCAGGACTATTATTACGTACTCATGCGGAGGACCAGGTGGTGGACATGGCCCACCATAACCAACCTTACCAAAATCATTAATGCCCTGGTAACCAATGCCAGGAACGTAGTATTGAGCTGGGATGCCCTGAGGCAATTCCGTTATATTGGGTGGCGCGTCATAAAGGACCCAGTGAATGAAGACACTACCAGGTGCGTTGAGATCCTCCATTATTACCATGAGGGATTTAGCATTGCTTGGTACATTACTTATGTACAGTGGTATTGAGTAATTTAGGCCACTGCACGTGTAATTAATAGGTATTTGGGAGCCATTGCTGAATACTGAGCTCACGATTATCCTAGGCACATTCGTTGGAACCTTAACGAGGCCTATTATTATGTAGGACTCCTCATGCCTGGTTGGTGCTATGAGTAGGACCACCATTACTATGGCTATGACGAGAATCAACGCGGTTATTACGTACCCAATCCTCATATTCATATAAACCATGCTTAAAAATGCTTAATAGGTTTTGTTGCTTCGTAGTGGTGCATGCCTGTAATTACGTTTAAGCGAAGTGACCTGGAGGGTTTACTGGGCAAGTACTTTAGTGGTGATGAGGAGCTTATTGCGGCGTTGAATAGGCTTAAGGGTGAGGTTGAGGGAGTCTCCGGCGATGATGTGACGTTTGAGGTTACTCATGATAGGCCCGACCTATTTTCTGTGGAGGGCATTGCAAGGGCATTAAAAGGTTTGTTTAAGGTTGAGGTTGGGCTTCCTAAGTTTAATGTTGTTAATAATGGCTTTAAGCTCATCGCTGAGGAGGTTCCTAATAGGCCGTACATAATGATGGGTATTGTACGTGATTTAAGACTCAGTGATGAGGCCATTAAGCAGATGATCCAGCTTCAGGAGAAACTTCATGCAACCTATGGTAGGGATAGGAGGAAGATGGCCATTGGGTTTTATGACGCTGATAAGATTAAGCAGCCACTCACGTATAGGCTTGAGAGACTTGATGCAATTAAGTATAGGCCATTGGATAGTGATAGGGAGATGAGTGGTTCTGAGGTTGTTGAGAGTACCGAGAAGGGTAGGTTATACGGTAAGTACGCAGTTTATGATGGTAAGGCGCCAATACTAATTGATTCCGAGGGTAAGATACTCGTGATAATACCCGTACTTGGTAGTGAGGATTTTAAGGTTACGGAGAGGACTAGGAACGCGTTAATAGACGTTACTGCCACGGACTTAAAGCTTGCTAAGTCAATACTCGCCGTTTTAGTCTATAACTTGCTTGAGAGGAGTTCATCAAAGACCGTTGAGATTGTTAATGTAAATGCGCCATGGGGTAATCTAGAATCTCCCATGCTTAATCCTATCGAATTTAAGTTATCTATTAATTTCGTAAATGAGTACTTAGGCCTTAACCTAAGTAAGGATGATATAGTGAATTACTTATTGGCATCTAGGCATGACGTTATTGATTACGGGGAGGAATTAATCGTTAAGATTGCTCCATATAGATTTAACGTACTTCACTCTGTTGATCTTGTTGAGGATATTGCCGTGGCCTATGGTTATGAAAATATACCAAGAGAATTACCTTCACAGCCTATTAAGGGTGCAAGGGATGGGTTAAGTGTTTTTACTGACTTTGTAAGGGATTTAATGATTGGTCTTGGTTTTCAAGAGGTTCTTAATTACATGAT
Source organism: Vulcanisaeta sp. (assembly GCF_049966235.1). Lineage (NCBI taxonomy): Archaea > Thermoproteati > Thermoproteota > Thermoprotei > Thermoproteales > Thermoproteaceae > Vulcanisaeta > Vulcanisaeta sp. The sequence goes on along the minus strand of NZ_JBMFVA010000001.1, from coordinate 98,724 downwards.
GAGTAATAAGGATGTCATGATTAGGAGGACAATGAATCAGAGGGAGCTTGTTGAGGTTGAAAATCCCAAGTCTGAACTTTACACGGTTATTAGGGACCACATATGGCCTCAATTAATGGAAGTTGCAGCAAGAAATAAAGCCCTCATTGAGGGTATACTCAAAATATTTGAGGTTGGTTATGTCATATCGCCAAGTCAGAATAGTGAGGTTGGGGTTAAGGAGGACCTGGTACTTAGCTACCTCATTAGCGGTCCGGAGATAACGCTTACAGATGGACTCTCCGTGCTTAAGTCATTAATGGCAAGTCAAGGCATTAATTATCTGCCTAAACCATGTGAGAATTCATCTGGTTTAATTGAAAGGACGGCCTGCATTTATGTTGGTGATAAAAATATTGGTTTTATAATGGAGTTAAGGCCTGATGTAATAGTGTCATTTGGTCTTGAGTATCCAGTTGTTGTAAGTGAAATTAGACTTAGTGAAATTATGGGATTATGATAGGGAATATTAAAATAATAATGACTTCCGGTATTATTGGGTTAGTATGTATGGTATCGTATTTAGTAAGATTGATGTAGTGTCTAGGGGAGTGTTCGAGCTCTTCAGCAAAAATGGGTATCTCAGGTATAGAATGAGTATGGGTGATTATGAAATTTATGATCTAAGGGGAAACCTTGCATTTTATGCGTTAAGTAAGGATATTGTTTACCTAGATGATCTTGAGGAATTACTTTCAAAAATTCCTGAAAAGCTTCAGGAATTGATCTTCGTTAGTCGACATGAAATGAGGAACCCAAGGCCAATGTTTACATCCCACGTTACGGGTAATTGGGGTGCTGCTGAGCTAGGTGGAAGACCAAACACATTGTCTCTTGCTAATCCACATACTATTACGGCGTTTTATAGGGAGCTATGTAGGGTTAGGTCTGACTATGGTCTTAATAACTTTGAGTGCCACGTCGAGGCTACGCATCATGGACCAACAATAGAGTCAATACCGGTAACATTCGTAGAGCAGGGTAGCAGTGAGAAGGAATGGTCCATAAGTAGAGGTTGGGAATTACTTTATTATGTTGTTAATGAGTTCCTTGAAGGTAGGTTAATTAGTAATAATGAGCCTGCAATATCAATAGGTGATCTTCATTATTTAACGATAGATAATAGATTGATTAATGGAGAGGCTGATATTGGTCATGCAATACCGAAGTACATAACGCCAATAACTAGGGAGATGATTATCAAGGCTGTGAATATGATGACCCATAGACCAGTTAAGGCTTATATTAATTGGAAGGCGATTGACAGTGAAGCAAGGAGACTTGCTACTGAAGTTCTTAATGAACTTAATGTGAGGGTAATTAAGAGGATGTAGGGATCATGCATAGTTTTAAATGATGATATTTATGTCGAAGGGAATCTACGTAGGTATTGATCTTGCACTACCTAATAGGAGGAGGACCGGATTTGGATCGTTAAATATTAATGAGCATACTTACTACGTAAGTACATTATCCACTGAAGAGGAAATAATAAACTCAGTACTACAGCAGGACTCATCATTAGTGTGTATTGATGCACCACTTGGGTTCCCCAAATATGGTATTAATAGGTTGATTGAGATAAAGGCTAGGAGGCTTGGTCTTAGGCTTATTCCACCATTACTAGGTCCAATGAGGCAATTAACGATGTATGGTATAGAAATATCAGGTAAATTAACGCAGTTAGGCATTAGGGTTCTTGAGGTTCACCCATCATCGACACTTAAAGTACTTGGGATGAGTAGGCAGGACTTTATTAACTTCATTACCTTAAGACTGCGAGGTCCTTTAATAAGGAATGAGCATGAGGTCGACGCATTAGTATCGGCATTTACCTGTCTATTGCATGACCATGGATGTACCGAGGAATTACTTGGTTATGAAGGCGAAGGTTCATTAATAATTCCTCGTAATAACTGTATACTGTGGGTGATTGCACATGGGTGATTTATTTAATGAATTAATCAATGAATACAGGGATATTATAATTGATGTATTTCAATTGGGAATTAATTGCTATGGTGATAATTGTATTATTAGGGTTACTGATTGGGATTATATTAGGGAGCTTAAATGTCGCGTATACGGCCTAATGGTAGATCCAGAACAAGTTAATGAATTATTGAGGCGTCTATCTATGATTAGGTTATTGCTAAAATTAGGAGTTAATAGGTTCATTGTATATCCCTGTATTACCCAAGACAAAATATCATTGTTAAATAGGCTTGGATTTACCATAATGAATTATTTAGTGAATGATGATTGTACATTAACTAAGGAAGTTGTTATACACCTTGATACATACAAAATAATTAATTTGGTCAATAAAGGAATTATTGTTTATGTTCATCTATACTATCCATATATTAAAGGAAAAAGGGATACTACATACGATATCAATTCTATGTTTGATGCTGCCCTTGAGTATCTAAGAAGATCAGGGGTTAAGATACGTCTGATTCTTGACGTGAACGGCCACTAACTCTCACGTAGAGCTCTTTTATTAGCTCGGCCCATTTTAAACGAATGTAGTTGCCTTCGTACTCAATGTAATTCCTATAAATATGCTTTTTGGTCATTCTCGTATATATTTTACAATGTGAGCATCCAAGAATAACATATGTAGAGTTTTCAATTAGCTGAAGATTAGAGCCGCAGATTGGGCATTTCAAGCTCAATTCCAGCTTTGACGTCTCTTCCGACACCATTGTTTAGGTATTGAAACTAGCAGGATATTTAATTAACATTTAAAATGTTGACGTTATTTAAAAACCGTACCGTATATTAAGTTCGTTAACGGTGTCAATGATAAGTTTCTATTGTATCTACGATTTTAGGGAAATGGTTTCAACCATTTTACCAGATTATCACTGAGACCTTTTAAGCGGTAATACGATATTTTGCTCCCTTGCTAATTATAAGATGTTAGCGTTATAGTTCTGTTAAGTATTTATAATTAACAGGTAAGCAAACTTGTATTATTGAAGTATTAGGATATTATTATCTAAGTAATTAATTAACTGAGCATATCGTTGGGGCATTTTAATTTAGTATTGATACTGATATTAGCGTTATTTTACAGGTTCACTGTAAATAAATCATGCATAATAACTAATTATCAATGCTTAATATACAGAGAAGCATACCAATACCTAGGATAGGCCTTGAGAAGCTCGTAAATTATATACTAGCGATTGGTGAGAATCCTGGAATTAATTGTGCAGCTATTAAGGATAAGGGTTTGGACATTGGTAAGGGAAGGGGTGATATAACTAGGTTTTTCCAGAGGATTGGGATAATAGAGGTTTATGGAAATTGTAACATTAAGCTTACTAATATTGGTAATGTAGTGTATAGGGCGTTAAACGAAGATTTAACGTTAGCAAAAATGCTGCTTCATCTAATACTATATAGAGAGTTACCTCATTACAGATTATTAATTGACTTAATAAGCGATAATAGGTCTATAAGTGTTTCTGAGCTTCATGAATTAATAAATCAAAAAATGAGGGAGTTATCACCAACTGCCTGGCTTAATGAAGTTGCCTTTAAGGCGATAATCGGTCTTGCAACCGATCTTGAGGTAGTGAATGTAGAGAATGGTAGAATTGGTATAAAATATACGGCATCCGTAAGCGAGTGCATAAAGGGGTCAATGGTAACCTTAAACACACAAAAAATCCTTAGACTGGATAACCTAAATGACTGTCTTAAGCGATTGCTTAGGAATATTGACATAAAGCCGTTACTAATTAACAATTTAGATAGTTGTGTTGAGCCGATAGTAGCTCCAGGGCTCGCAGGTCCTAAATCCACGTATTTCAAAATAATTAATGAAGACTGTGTAATCAAGCAGATTATTAATACCATTTTAAGTATGCCAATAATAGATAGATAATCAGCATTGCTTGTTTTTTAGTTGGAATGTTATTATGTACTTATTGTGTTTCTCAATGTAGGTTGTGCTGAGTATTACCTCATCACCGATTTTAACGCACCTCTCATCCTTAACATTGATGAGCCAACCCATGACCCTAACATTGCCAACCCTTGCAATCGCGATTATGTACGGCTCAAACTCCTCATAGCCCTGGGGTCTCGAGTAAACCCTGGTAAAGGTCTCGAGGATGCCCTCCCTAGGTAATTCAATCCACTCAACATCGCTTGAACCACAATATGGACAGTCAGCCTGCGGTGGGTAATAAACCGCGCCGCAAGACCTGCACCTAGTTGCGTAGATCTTACCTTCCTTAAGACCATCCCAATACTTAACGGTCTTACTAATGGGTATCTTATGCCTATAGACTATTGGTACTGAGTCTATGGTAGGTCCCTCAGCCTTAACGGTCTTCCTGCTAGTTTTCTTCTCTGCCATGTCCATCACCTCCTCAGTATTGTCACATAGCCATAATGACCAGTACCACCAATATTATGGGCAAGGGCGATGTACCTCTTCAAAGGCGCCTGCCTACCACGCTCTCTCTCCTCCCTCAATTGCTTAACCAACTCATAGATCATACCGAGCCCTGTAGCGCCTAGAGGATGTCCACGTCCTAAAAGACCACCACTTAGGTTCACGGCCACCTTACCGCCAATGTCACTCTGCCCCTCCTCAATGAACTTACCACCCCTACCCTTCTCAATAAAACCTAGGTCCTCATAAGCCATTATCTCAGCTATTGTGAAGCAATCATGTACCTCGGCAACCTCCACATCCCTTGGTTCAATACCTGCCTTCTTATAAGCCATCTGGGCGGCTATTTTTGTGGCCTTTAGGCTCACGTAGTCCTCACGCCTAGTTATGTTTGACGTATCGGACGCATAACCAATTGCCTCAATCCAAACTGGAATATCAATGTGTAGTTTCTTAATCGCATCCTCACTGGCTACTATTGCCGCTGCGGCACCATCCGTTATTGCGGAACAATCGTAAAGCTTTAGAGGCCACGCAACAGGTCTTGACTTGAGGACATCCTCCACAGTTACCTCAAACTGAAACTGAGCCTTTGGGTTCCTAGCCGCGTACTTTTGGTTCTTAACCCTAACCAGGGCTAACTGTTCCTCTGTTGTTCCGAAATTAGCCATATGGGCTGTAGCATATAGGGCGTAATACGCCGGAAATGTCGTACCGTAGAAATGGTACTCCCAAAGATAATTACCACCTCTACCACCAACAGCCAGTGATGTTGCTGTGTCGACCTCATTCATCTTCTCCACACCAATGGCCAGGGCTATGTTCACGAAGCCCGAGGCAACCATGTTATAGGCCACGGCTAACGCCGCACTACCAGTGGCACAGGCAGCCTCAACTCTTAATGGGCCCTTCTCACTGAAGCCACTATATTCATTGACTGGGACTGCTGGGTATAGCTCATACGTCCTAGTGCCTGCACTGCCAACAATCGATATATCAATATCCCTCTGTGTTAAGCCAGCATCCTCAAGGGCCTCCCCAACGGCCTCCCAAGCAAGCTCCTGAATCGTCACATCACCTCTAACACCAAAAACAGATTCACCAACACCGATAATGCCGACTCTACGCACGATATGTTTCGTAGTAAGGATCTAATAAGATTGTCCTCTGGGTATAGTATTTATTGTTATAGATATTATATAATATTGCCTCTTTTTATTCATTTATTATTTATTATCATATTACGAGCTATGAATGATGGAGTTTCCATTCACAGAAATGATAGATAATCCATGGATAAAGATACTTAGTAGGTATCCTACTCAGAAAGATCGTGAGGTTCTTAGAAATATCGACTTTGTTCAATTATGATTATATTGTGATTGTTATTAGGTATAAAAGTGGAATTGAACCAAGTAGTATTGGTATCGGTAAGGCAGGTGCGTATTTCTTTATCGGCAGTATGTATTTAAACGTTATAAATAGGCCCACAAGGATTCCTATCAATGAAGTTAATGAAGCCAATGCGCTTTGTATGAATGTAAAGTCATGAGTAATGTATTGAAGCATTGTTAATGAAACCAGTGTTGCATACAGCACCAGGTCACCAACGCCAATGCCTATACCATCCATGTCTAGAATTAACCCTCTAAGTATTGGATACTTACCCTCGCCATATTTGGAAAGTTCAGTTACTAATCTACCGAGTAATCCCCTATACACCATTACTATGTCGTAGAGCGGTAGCGCAACTAATAGGATTGCCAATGTCCAGGCAGGTAAAGCAATAGTGAATATCACACCTGCCATTGAACTATATGCGCTTATTGCCAGGGCTCTAACTATGGTGTTCTTAGCCTTAATTGCGGCGTACATTATTAATGCGCTAATTATGATGGCTATTATGAATATTGATAATGGGTAATTGATTAATGGGGTTGCCTCGTATCCATATACATAGGTCATTGTGTAGAATAGTACGGAGCTCACTATAACGATTGCCAATAATACGTTTTTCAAGGTCTCAAATGTCCTTATAAGTCCTCGTCTTATCAATCGATATATTATGTACGTAGCTATTATCATAATTATTATTATCACGGCCACATTGTATAAACCAGCGCTTGAAGTATTTACGGATTGAAATGGTGGGCCCGCAGGTACTTGCGTCTCGCCAATATTTATTAGGCTTAATATGAGAATTACAGCTATTATTGGCGACGTTAATGGTAATAACAAATGAGACATCTTAATAATACGTTCCTCACTCTTTGGCACACATCATGGTTAAAGTATTGATTTATAACCTTAACTAACTTCAGTATTTGGATAAATCGTTGATGAACCTTAAGAAGTTAGACCAGTATGCCTTGGTCATGTTTATATCCCTAGAGAATAGGTCCCTAATATCCTCAATATTCATGAGTATCATGGCAATCCTATCAAGACCCATACCGAATGCCAAAACCCTGCTTTTCCTGAGTCCAAGGGGCATTATTACCTCAGGTCTAAACATTCCTGAGCCAACGAATTCAATCCAACCAAGCTTTTCATGAAATGCATAACCCTCTGCAGACGGGCTTGTGAATGGGAAGTAGGCTGGTTTAAACATGACCTTTTTCAAACCCATACCCTTAGCCAATGCCTCAAGAATTCCCAGCAGGTGCTTAAAGCTTAGTTTCTCTCCAACAACAATTCCATCTGCCTGGTGAAACTCCATGGAATGCTTCGGGTCAAGGATCTCGGGTCTAAACACCCTATCAATGGTGAATACCCTGTACTCGCCATCACCACGCTTATAGAGTGTCCTTACAGAGACAGACGTTGTTTGTGTTCTTAATACCAGTCTGACAGCCCTACTTGGGTCCCACTTATAGCCCCAGCCTCTTGAACCTGTTATCCAGCCATTCTCATGAGTATGCGCAACCCTACTTATCAATTCATTATCAAGCAACTTACCAGTACTTGGGTACTTAAGGAAGTAGGTGTCATGTATTTCCCTAGCAGGGTGATCCTGTGCCTGGAATAGAGCATCAAAGTTCCAGAACTCAAGTTCTATATGTGGTCCGTAAACCTCCTCAAAGCCCAGTGATACGAAGACCTCCTTCACGAATTTAATGAATTCGGAGAAAAAGTGTTTAGTTACTATGGGTGCTTGTGGTGGTGGTATTGATAGATCAAACCTTTTAATTATCATATTCCTCCAATTACCGCTCGTTATTAGTTCGGGTGTTAATGCAGTGACGACAACACCAACCTTTATTAATCCTCTATCCATTAGTTCACGTGCACTATTTGTGATCATTAACTCAATAATACTCCTCTCCCTAATCCTAGCGATACCTCTCTTAAGGAATTCCTGGACAATAGGCTTAATGACGTCTGGTACCTCATCCTCAAAAACACCATTCTTTATTTGAGTTAATAAGTCCTGCCTATTATTCACAATGTTGATCTTGTCCTTGGCAATTGCCTCAATAATACCCCTATTAATCCTAATAATACCTAGCCTACTTAATGTGGATAATGCATAATTAACCTCATTAGGCATTAATAAAATGCCATACTCTCTCGCGATATTAGGTACTTCATTAATACCTGGTTTACAACCACAATTTAATAGCACCTTTACTAACCTAACTTCAGGAAGTCCAACTTCAAGATACCTTTTACCCTCTTCTGTTAATTCAATGATTCTTTTTATTGCCTTACTAACATGTATTAAGCCTAGGTTCTCTAGCTCTGCAATACTTCTCATGAGGGAATTTGCGTCCGTGCCAAGCTTGGATGCGACCTCATCAATTCTTACTGGTATATTGCTGTCCTTTAATGATTTTAATATATCAAATTCCTGCTGTGGTAGTATTATCTCCTTATTCTTGTCATTGTTCATTCGTATACATTAATCAATCATTCCTCATGTCTTATAAGGATTACTCAGGGTGTTACATTGGGTCCTAGGATAAATATATAGCATACATAATGGATAATGCTAAAAAATACATAGTGGAGATTCCTCGTGATGGAAGTATTAGTTCTCGTAAAGCTGGCTCTTGATACGGGACAACTGAGAATTAGCGAGACAAAGATAGATACAGAATCTACGCCGCTAAAGATAAGCGATATTGATAGAAATGCTGTTGAGGAGGCTGTTAGGATTAAGGAAAAGGCGGGTGGTAGAGTCCGTGTAATTACTGTACTTAAGTATGGTCCATTAACAAGGAGACAACAGGAGGCTGAGAGCCTACTTAGGGAGGCATTGGCCATGGGTGCTGATGAGGCATATTTAATAGTCGATAATGCCCTAATTAATAGTGATCAGTTATTGACGGCTAAGGCTATTGCCGCCACAGTAAGGAGGTTGGGTAATTATGACTTAATAATTGCAGGTGAGGCTACAATAGATGGATATACAAGCCAGGTTGGTCCTAGGGTAGCCGCTGAATTAGGAATTCCCGTCATTTCCTTCGTTAGAGAACTAAAGGTTGAGGGTAATAAGGTAATTGCTAAGCGCGACCTTGAGGAGGCTGTACAGACAGTGGAGGCTCAATTACCTGTACTGGTCACTGTTACTAGGGAGATAAATGTTCCAAGAATACCACCATTACTTCAGATAAGGGCCGCAATGAAGAAACCCATAAATAGATTGAGCCTTACTGATCTCGGTATTTCCATTAAATCATTGGTTGAGATGAAGAATATAGTGCCAATACAGGTTAAGAGGAAGGGCGTGATAATTAAGGATGGTACCGTTGATGAAAAGGTGGATAAATTGATACAAGCATTAATTCAAGATGGTATAATAACTCCGAGGTGATGGGTGTGGCGAAGGTTCTTGTAATAGGTTCAATTAATGATGCAGGACTAATAGGGCTGGTACAGAAGGTAGATAATCCTGAAGTACATTATTTAATGCTTGGAACTGGTGATGCATCTCAACTGGGCAGGTATGGTGTTGCTAAGGTTTACTTGTTAACCACGCAGGTTGATGAATTATCATTTTCCGAGACGCTAATAGATCTGATAAAGTCTAATGATTACTCAGTGATTATAGGTCCAGCGAGTAAGTTCCTTAAGACGGTAATGCCCATTGTTGCGCAGAAACTATTGGCTCCATTGATCGTGGATGTTATTGATCTAAAGCAGAGTGGTACTGCATTCGAAATAACGTATAATGGTATAGGAAATAGGGCTCAAGTAACTGTTAAGGTGTCTGATAGGATATTTCTAATGGCTCCGTCAGCACGCTTTAAACCCAATGAGAATGCAACTACGGTAACTACCGAGACTTTACAACCTAAGACTGTTACGGGCATTAAGGTTGTTTCTACTGAGGAGAAGCCTAAGGGTAAGGTTAGGATTGAGGATGCTGAGTTAATTGTTTCTGTGGGTAGGGGCTTTAAGAAGCAGGAGGATCTTAAGCTCGCCTTTGAGTTGGCTGAGGTTCTTGGGGCCGAGATTGGTTGTTCAAGGCCAATAGCCGCGGATTTGAAGTGGCTCAGTGAGGATCACTGGGTCGGGCTAAGCGGTCACAAGGTCAGACCAAAACTATACATGGCAATAGGCATAAGCGGACAGCCACAACACCTTGCCGGAATGATGGAGGCAAAGACAGTGGTGGTAATAAACAACGATCCAAACGCACCATTCCTCAAAAATTGCGACTACGGCGTTGTTGAGGATCTATATAAATTCGTTCCAGCGCTAACAAAGAAGCTCCGTGAATTGCTTAAAAAATAAAGTTAATGAAATAATTGTTTTTAATTTGATTTATTATTAATTTTTCTGATTATATTTATCTATTTTTAATAAAAAAATTTATAATTATTTATTTTAATTAAAACTATAGATATATAAAATAAAATATGATAATGCTTTAAAATATCGTGTCTTGCTTGTTTCGATGGATTACACTCAATTATGCTATGCAGAGTATTTTGGTTTACCTAAAGAGTTATCTATGATTATTGTGTATAGTTTAGCATCATTAACGGTTATACTATTCTTTTACTTTCTTAAGCTTAGGTTAAATAGGTATGGTATTGGCCTTTGGGAATTCATATTAATATTGCTTAAGGGTTATAGGGCATGGTTACCATTTCTCTGGGATATTGCAACTCATAGGCGTTTCACTAAATATGAGAGTATTGGCGCCGTAGCTCACCTAATGATTCTCTATGCTTTACTATTATCGTTGATAGGCACATTGATCGTTGCTGCTAATCAGTACATAGGCATAGTCACTGGTAAGGAGGTATTTTGCGGTTACTTCTTTCTGGGTTATAGTTTAGCCATGGATATTACTGCATGGGTTCTCTTCATAGGTTCTGCCCTGGGGATTTACAGGGTTCTTGGTAGGAAAGAACTATACACGAGAAACGAGTACTACACAAACTTACTGTTTCTTGCAGGATTCATGTACTTAGCGGTGAGTGGCGCCATAATTGAGAGCTATAGATTTGTGCACATGGACCTGTGGCGTTATTGGATGTTCATGCCAAATGCTTTACTATTATCCTCAATAAGTTCATCAAGTGTTCTATACATGGTGATTTACTACACGCATTTTCCGCTGGCGTTCATATTAATAGCTATATTACCACTCACGGCAATCTTCCACTCATTGCTTGGGCTCTACAATTACATAATTAATTATAAGAGACCTCTTGGTGAATTAAGCAAGCCGTTTGATTTAAAGGAATTAACTGCTGAATCAGCAACTGAACTAAAGGTAGGCTTCTCAAATGTAACGGAGATCCCAAAGTTAAATAAGGCAGAAGCAATAGCATGCACAGATTGCTTCAGATGTCAGGATGCGTGCCCAGCATATGCTGCGGGTAGGCCTCTCTCACCTATGATGATAATAACGAAGATAAAGCATGGGCTTTATAATAATGATGACAAGTTAATAGATGGTTCTATTGCAGATGATGAGTTATGGGCATGTACAACATGTGGTGCATGCATGAATACGTGCCCCGTTTACATAAGGCATGTTGATTACATAATCGATATGAGGAGATACCTAGTCATGATTAACATGAGGATCGATCAAAAGAAATCAAGTCTATTGCTTAATCTATCCCAGTACAACAATTCAATGGGTATGTCTAACTATGGCAGACATGATTGGCTAAAGGAATTAGGTGTTAAGACAATCAAGGAAAATCCAGGTTTTGAGTACTTACTATGGGTTGGTTGTATGGGTAGCTTTGACAATAGAACGAGGGATATAATAAAGTCTTTGATTGAAATACTAAGGGAGGCCAATCTCCTGGATAAAATAGCTATACTAGGTGATGAGGAGACCTGTTGTGGTGATCCAGCAAGGAGGCTTGGTGAGGAGAGTAGGTTCCAGGAACTTGCACTTAATAATATTGAATTATTCAGGAAGTATAACGTGAGGAACATAATAACTATTTGCCCGCATGGATATAATACCTTCAAGAATGAATATCCGAAGATAGACCCATGGATGAGAAATATAAAGGTAATGCACCACTCAGAGTTCCTGGAGCAATTAATTAATGAAGGTAAGATAAGGATGAATAAGAATAATATCGTCTTCACGATACATGACCCATGCTATTTGGCCAGACATAATGGTGTTGTTAATCCCCAGAGAAATATTGTTAAGAAACTTGGTGAACTGAGAGAGACGAAGTACCACGGTACACAAACCTTCTGCTGCGGAGCTGGTGGCGCTAATTACTGGTATGATGTACCTGAGAAGAAGAGAATTAGCCATATAAGGCTTGAGCAGTTAATGGAGACGAATGCCCAAACGATAGTCACACTATGCCCATTCTGCAATGCAATGCTCACTGATGCAGCAAGGATTAAGGGTGTTGAAGATAAGGTGAAGATACTGGATATAGCGGAAATTGTTAAGTCATCAATCATTAAGCCGCAGGAGGTTAAAGTTAGTGATTAAATGTAAAAATTAATTATTACCCCTTGGCTCTTGGTTTTGGTGAATCGTAGATTAATTGCTATTGGTGCGGAGGCAGTGCTTTATTTAGAGGATTGGCTGGGATTAATTGTCCTTGTTAAGGAGAGAGTACCAAAGGGTTATAGGAGGGCTGAGTTTGATAATTATATTCGCAAGCTAAGGACTATTAATGAGGCCAGAGCTATGATAAGGGCTAGGGAGTTAGGTATACCTGTGCCTAGGATTTATGATGTTGACCTGGTTAACATGAGGATTAGGATGGAGTACCTTAATGGGATACCGCTGGTTAGGTTATTAATGAATAATAGTGAAGGTATTAATGACGTTATTATCAACTACATAAGGACCATGGGTAATCACATAGGTATACTACATAGGAATGGTATAGTACATGGAGACCCAACGCCTGCCAATGTATTAATTGTTGGGGATAAGCTATACCTAATAGACTTTGGCTTATCAGAAATGCTTGGCAGGATGCCCATGACGCAAGACATAAGGATGTTGCATAAGTTAGCCCTCGATCTTAACGTAACTCTAAGATCCTTTGAGGCGTTACGTAAGGATCAAAGTCAGTTCCTGTTCATGGAGTTCCTTAATGGCTATAGAGATGCCATGGGACTTGAATTAGCAGGGAAGGTTCAAGCAATTATTAGTAAGATACGGAAGATGGTTAGATATGCCGTTAGATGAATTACATCGATTACTCACGAATAAATAAATTTTAAAACTTCTCTAAATACCGTTAGGCGTGCCTCACCGTAGTAGGCATAAGCGAGGTAGGAGTGCAAGTACAAGGCCTGTGTCTAAGGTAACGCCTTCATGGGTTTCATACACGCAGGAGGAGGTTGAGCAGTTGGTAATTGAGCTGGCCAAGAGGGGTTTCTCGCCATCAATGATTGGAATAATACTTAGGGATCAATATGGAATACCACTTATTAAGCCAATACTTGGTAAGAGCATTACTGAGGTTCTCCAGGGACATGGATTAGCTCCGCAAATACCTGAGGACCTAATGAACTTGATTAGGAGGGCCGTGAAGATTAGGAAGCACCTTGAGGAACATCCAAAGGACTTAAGCGCTAGAAGGGGCTTGAATCTTGTTGAGTCTAAGATACATAGGTTGATTAAGTACTATAAACGTGTTGGTAAATTGCCACAAGACTTCACATACACGCCTGAGGCCTTCTCAATGCTTGCATAGTGAGGTTTAATCCAGTGGTATTACCTCAGCCAGTATGTAATTCTCATTATTACACCTAACTCGCCCGGTCTCTTTCACGATCCTTACCTTAGTGCCCTCCTTAAGTACTTCCTCATTGGGTAGGTATTTCCTGGCGTCATTACATGTAATTAATGACTTTACGTATGTAATCACAACACCCTCAATAAATAACTTAGTTGGTATGGGTATTACTATTGGAAGCTCCTCAGCGATTATCGGTACCATGTCCTCACCCGTTAGAAGACACTTATTGGGTTGCGGTAAACCCACGTGCTTAACCTCGGCAATCCTATAAACCCTACCTGGCCTAAGTCTCGCTACGCATATATTAAATAATTTACATTGTCTGCATTCATTTGGGATTGAGTATAGTCTAAAGGTCTTGCCGATAACAGCCTGTTCCTTGCCAATCAGTGTCATTACTCTTTTTGTCTCCATCATCCCTCACTAATCAACGCCTTATTCCTGACTAAGTCTAGGTTTAGTAACAAGGTTTTTAGTAAATTCTCAACCTGCCTTAGATCGTCAGTATTAATTAATGATGCTGGTGAGTGTATGTACCTCGCAGGTGTCGAAATAACCAACGATGGCACACCAGCACCGTAAGTATGTATTATCCCTGCATCCGTACCACCATATGGATTGACCTGCACCTGATACCTAATATTTTTATCTTCTGCAAGTTCGATAGCCACAGATAATAACTTAGGATTAGCAATCATTGATCTATCAAAAGCCCTAAGCGCAGCACCGCCACCAATCCTCGTTATCCAAACATCCTCACTGCTAGTCGGTACATCAGCAGCAACTGTGGTCTCGACAATAAAGGCTATGTGGGGATTGACCTGATGAACAACAGCATTAATACCCCTAAGACCAACCTCCTCCTGCGTATTCCATGCAAAGTACAGCGATACATCTCCACTCACCTTATTCCTAATGTCCTTAAGCGTGTCTATTAAAACCGTACAACCAACCCTATTATCAAACGCCTTACCAATAACCATGGAACCCCTCTGCCTAAAATCACCCACGAACGTGCCCGGAGTTCCTGGCATTACACCACTCTTTAAAGCTTCATCCTTACTGCTAAAGCCTGCATCAACATATAACTCCTCAAACTTTGATGGAGGCTTCTCCTTACGTAAGTGCGGTGGATCAACACCAACGACACCGACTATATCTCCATCCTTACCCATAAACACTAACTCCCTATCTAAGAGGACCCAGGGGTCTAAACCACCAATAGGTACTATTCTCAGGAAACCCCTCTGATCAATGTGCGAGATCATTACGCCAACCTCATCCATATGAGCACTAATTAGAACCTTAAATGAACCATTACCAACCCTAGCAATTAGGTTGCCCAAATTATCGGCCTTAACCTCATCAGCGTCATTGTTAACTAAACCCCTAATCACGTTTCTAACCCTATCCTCAAAACCGGAAGGACCAACCTCCGTCGATAATTGGCTCAACAGATTTATATCCATACAAGTGCAAGGATTGCTTTAGACTTAAAAGCTTTGAACCTGTGATTAAGCAAGGTTATAATTCTTTCCCGTGGTAATAAGATTCAGCCTTAAATCTGTCTTCCTAATTGAATCCCACTTACTGGAGAGCTTAAACATAGCCCTCACGGCATCGATGTTCTCAGGAACCACAATACTTTCCTGGTGGACGCCCTGCATGAGGAATAGCTCATTCTGAAACACAGTTATTGAATCCTCTATGAGTGCATTCTCCATAACATCACCTCTAAGCCTACCGAGATCTCTAGCCCACTCGATTATTTGTGCAAGGGATTCGATCTTTCTTGACGCTGAATTGAACAACAATATCCTAGGTGTTTCCTCAAGAATCTTCATAATCTCGCCCTTACTTACTTGACCATCAAACTCAATATTAACCATGTGCAAGTGCATCATTGTTGTGGGTACGGCTACTGCCATGGTAATTATGTCGATGGTCGGTATTACCGTCTGTACATCAGGTCCATGGTGGCTAGGCACTGTGGCTGGATTAAATACTACGTCATTAATCGGCCCCTTCTTAAATTCCCTGGGATCGGCTCCTCTTCTCACTAAATATGCTCTAACTTTCCTTATCTTATAGCCATGTATCAGGAAGGCGCCTATTAGTCTTGAGAGTGCCGTTGTGTTGCAGCTAACAACCCTAATGAACCTTTTACCAATGGCCATGTCATAATTAGCAAGCGCGTTAAAGCTTGTGTCAGCAACCTCTGCTTCTTCACCACCCTGAAATATAGCCCTAAGCCCTAGTGGTTCGTATATCTTTGCCTTATTCTCAGCACCAACGCCATCGGGTGTTGCATCGATGATTACATCAACATTCTTAATAAGGTCATTGATAGTACCTGTAACCCTAATCCCAGCTTTCTCAAATTTATTAACTCTATCCTCATAGGTATATAGCTTAATGCCCTTACTAATGGCAACTTCACCTTCATAATCTGGCGTCTGTTTAATTACACCGATTAATTCCATGTCGTCCATTCTCATTACTGCGTCGGCGATTCTCTTCCCAATAGTTCCGTAACCCATTATACCGATTTTAACGGTCATGTCTCACACCCAGAATTTTGACTTAGATATTTCGAGGGCCTTAATACCGGGTAGGTATGGATCTGCTAGAAATTGAATGAATGCCCTACCACCAGTGGATACGTGGCTTATTCTATTTATTAATCCAAATTTCCTGGCGGACATTATTGTGTGACCACCGCCAATTATTGTGAACTGGGCATTATCAACCATGGCCTTTAAAACATCCCTAGTCCCCCTTGAGTACTTATCAATCTCGACTAAGCCAAGCGGTCCTGTCATTATTGCAATATCGGAGGTCATTATGTACTTACTGAATGTCTCAATGGTTGCTGGGCCTATATCAAGCATTGATTGCGCTTTACCTGGTTCAATAATCTTATCGTCTGACTGAACAGCGTCTATCGGAAGTATAATTTTATCGCTGAATAACTTCATAATATCCATTGCGTCATTAATTGTATCCTGACCAGCCTTAATATTGCTAAGTAGCTTATCGTTACCGTAACTTAAAGCTAAAAATAACTGGCTAACTAAGCCACCAAGTAACACTTTATTAATTAATTTTTTACTTAACAGGGTTTTCACAGTCTTCACTGTTTCAGGGATCTTTGCGCCACCTGCTATTAAGACTGTAGAGACACCTCTCGTGTTTAACACCTTACCTAATGCATTTACTTCGTTCTCCATGATAAGCCCCATGCAACTTGGTAACACGTATGGAAAGCCAACTATGCTTGGTTGTGACCTGTGTGCTGTGGCAAAGGCATCAAGTATGAAGTAATTAAATAACGGTGCTAATTTCTTTACTAAATACGTATTTGCGAGTTTTTGAGGCTCTCCTTCAACAACCTCCTCACTAATGAACCTAAGGTTATCAAGCATTAATACCTCACCAGGTCTCAATTTATTTACCTCCTCGCGTGCTTTAGGCCCTATTACGTCATCTATGAAATGTACATCCATACCAAGGTACTTACTCAATACCTGTGCATGTTTCTCAAGTGATACGAATTCCGGATCTCCCGGTCTACCCTGATGAGTTACTACAACAACAGGCAAACCTGAATCCACGAGGTACTTAATGGTCTTTGAGTGAGCCTCTATTCTGTATTCATCAAGTATTTCACCGGAGTCCCTATTTATTGGGACGTTCATGTCAACCCTAACTAAAATCCTACCCTTGTTGCATAGGTTTATTGTTGGGAGTGAACTGGGTAAACTGGGTAAACTCATATCACCCAGTTATGCTTAAGTACTATATTTAAAATTTTCCTACCATAGTAATAATTATAATTATTAATAATTTATAAATTCACGGAAGAAGCAAGATTTTTAATCCGAGGGATCCTATGTAAATGAGAACATGATAAGTGATTACATGAAGGGAGGCTTTAAGTTAGTGATTGAGAAAAATAGGTTAAAAGCCATAAGCGAGGCTTTAAAGGCAATTGAGGAGGAGTTCGGTGTTAAGATAATTGTTGATAATGATAAGGGTGAGGTTACGATAACTCCAGGTAATAGTACGAGCTTTGATCAATTAATTAAGGCAAAGAACATAATTGAGGCGATATCATATGGTTTTGATTATAATGATGCCCAAAACCTAAGGAGTGATGATTATACCCTCGAAATACTAGATCTAAAGGATTATGTAGATAAGGATAAGACTAATCACATTAGTAGGATTAAGGCTAGGATCATTGGCGAGGATGGTAGAGCCAAGAAAGTTCTGCAGGAGTTAACGGATACAAACATAGTGATTGGTGATAGGTACATAGCAATACTTGGTCTTTATGAGAATGTGAAAATCGCTAGAGAGGCATTGGAAATGCTAATTCGCGGTAGACAACATGCCACGGTATATAGGTGGATTCAGAATTGGAGAAGGGAGAGTAGATATAGGGAATTGATGGAGAGATTAAATAGGACTTATTATGAAGGTGAAGAAGAGGGTTGAGATACCGTTGTTACTTCTGCAATTTTTACCTCTTCCGTTGGTTTAGTCTCACCACCCGTTGGATACCTTAAGACTTTTATCTTATAAACCTCAACCTTTCTCAGTGGATATATCCTCTTACCAACAGCAAATAGCTGATTACTAACATCACCATACACCGCAGCCTTAATAAAGCCATTAAAGTCCGCCTTGCTTGAAAGGTCATTTAAGGCTTTCATAAACTCCTTCCTAATGGCTCTCTTTTGGCTTGACTTACACCTAGTTGGTGTCATTGCTAATATTGTAATTCTTATTAATGCGTTATCCGTGGTATTCACATCCTGAATTAATTGAATAAGGCTTGAGCCTCTCCTGATTAGGCTCTTCACGTAATCTCTTGTTAATTCCATGCCCTTAAACCTCGTGTATGCCTTATCCCCCTCAATTCTATCTATTTGGAACCTCAACTTTATGTGTAAGTGACTGAGGTCCTTAGTTATGTCAAATAATGTTACCTCTATAGTTCTGCCAATAAGTGAATCAGGTTCATTGGCAGGCACCTCCCCAATCTCTATGCCATTAAATAATGTAGGTGCATGTATAGTAAACCACTTCTTAATCATCCACTTACCTGTCTTAGCCTGTTTTTGTTCTGACACGTTGATCTTATCGATGATCAAAAACCCTTTTTTATATTTTTACCTTCGTAACTCACTGAGGGACTCCATTATGATCTTTAGATTCCTAATGAAGTCATCAATAGTATTATAAACACTTAGTAATTTCTCATTATCAACATGGTAAGTTAATTCATAGGTTAATTTATCATCAATGCACTTAATAGTTGATGTGAGACCTTGCGGTAACTCTCTCTCGTCAGGCAATAATGAGGAGATGGCTACTTGGCAATCCTCAATGGTTTTCATTGCAATCTCTAAGGTAATTCTACCCCTAATTTTCATTGTATTAAACCCCTTATTACTATTGAGTAATTACTACGTTTAAATACTAAGTCTGCATCCGTAACATCCTCATTAAACGCACAGTTTATCTGTATTGGTTCATTCCCTATTGAGAATGAATGATTCTTATTTTCTACCTGGAAGTTTATGATTGAACATAACCTATCAATTAATGTTAATGGTTGAGAACCCTGCCTTATCACTATGTTATCCTTATTTAATTGGTTCATAAGTTCATTAATTATGGATATGTATTTAGTAATTATACCATTAATTTCCTTAATACTCTGTGGGTTGAGTATTGGATTCAATAAACCACCTGCGTATTCCCAAAGTACCAACTGGGACTCAACTGCCAATATTGACTCTAGCACATCAATATCATTATTATTCCACTTCCTATGCATAAGTACAAGTTTATCAAGGTAATCACCCCTAAATCCAGCTCGAAGCATGAAATCGCTGATATACTTTAACAGTGTCATTACCTCATCCTCATTAAGCTCATTATACTGAACATCCGTCTTTTTAGCAATAGCCTTTACAAGGCTCCTAGCCTCGGACTCATTACCAGTAATGCCAGGTATTACTGGCGAAAAGGCACGTGAGAGTGACACACTTAGCAATAATCTAAGTATGCCAGGTAATGCTGGATAATTAATGGGTTCAGTGGTTAGCCAACCGTTAAATGACGAAGCATTGTAATTGGGAATTACGGAAAATTCATAGATAATTGCTGTTTCTAAAAATCTTAGTGAATCCTGGCTTAACTCATTATTTAGCAACTGCCATATTAATTGTGGCATTGAGTCCGTAAACTCAAGATAGACATCAGTATTAACCCACTCAATACCTTCCCTACCTATCATAAATACCCTCTTACCATTAAGTGAGTTTATAAGTTCATTGAGTTTAACAACCGTGGGGGGATCAACAAATAAGATTGAGTTATACCTACTTATCACATCCCTTCTTAGGTCATTTAATGATTCCAGTGTCAATAATGTTATATGCGTTAGTAACCCTCTTCTAAATCGTTCTATTAGAATTACTATTGCAGAAAATAGGGAATTAATGAATGGTGGAGTTATTATGAGTAAATTATCACTTGAGTTTATTATGGAATCCAAGATGAATCTTCCCCTGGACTTCACAAAAATCCTATGTGTAAAAATCCTTTTAATAATTACTGGAAGTAAGATGGATAAATACAATAAAGGGTAATTTCATATATAGACCGCTGTGTTCCTGGCAAGCTTTATCTTAAGCCAGTCCTTAACATCCATCTTAAAGCTATGCTCAATCTTATCCCTATGGAAGTTATTCATTGCACAGAAGGGTATTATTCTACCATCTGGTGCTGCATAGTGAATATCACACCTTTGGACCCTCTGTACATCGAAATTAAATGTGTCCATGAAGTGCATTATTCCAAGTCCAATAACATTAAACATTATCTGGCCTAGTGATTCATAGTCCTTCCTAGTTAGGAAGTTCGCAAGTATATCCCTAAAACCCTTGTGCTTAACGTACCTAAGCAGTTTGAGTGTTTCTACAGTGGCAATGCCTCTCCAAACACCGCCCTTAATAGCCTTACTATGCAGATCCCAAGCAGTCTTCTCAAAGCCATCAACATCAACGATCTTCGTTATTGGAAGAATATCCTTAGTGTCTTGGTCATAATAAATAAACGTTGATGCTCCACAGACAGGGTTATTGCTGAATATTGGCTTAGGACTGCCCGTCAATGCCTCAACGAGTTTTCCAATAGCCACCGGCCAATTAACTGGTCTCCAATCCCACTTACTTATTTTACCGCTGGTCTGTTCCTCAATACCATTAATTACATCAGGTATTGTTATCCTGAATTGCCTAATTTCATCAGGGCTATACTCCTTGGCTCTACCTGCGAAGGCCACGGGCTGTATATTAATCCACCTAACGACATCCCTATTTTCAATTGCAAAATCTATTATCTTGCCCATGTCTCTATCGTTATAGTTCTTAGCCATTGTAACCACAAGAACTACGGACCTATGGCCAAGCTTCCTGGCATTCTCAATAACCTTCTTCTTAACAGCCACATACGCCTTTGGATCATATAGCCTATGTCTCCAAACACCCTGATTATTCGGATCTATTGTGTCGAATTGTAGGTATATCGTTGACATACCCGCATCTAATAGCTTCCTGTAATAATCAATATCATTAGCGATCCTTATGCCATTGGTATTGACCTCGATGTGGTCAAAGCCGAGGATCTTGGCCATCCTAATGATCTCTGGTAAGTCATTCCTGAGCGTTGGCTCGCCACCGCTAAACTGAATAGCATTTGGCGCCCAGGGCTTCTGAGCTCTAAGGGTCCTAAGCATATACTCGATCTGCTCGAGTGTTGGTTCGTATACATAACCAGCTGCGTAGGCGTTGGCGAAGCACACGGGGCATTTCATGTTACACCTGTTTGTTACATCGATTATTGCAAGCACAGTATTTGACTTATGAACAGGGCATAAGCCGCATCCCTGTGGACAACTACCTGCTGCCAAATAATAGTTAAGGTCTGTATTGGGATTTGCTGTGCCCTTACCAATGTATTCAGGGGCATCCCACTGGAGGAAGTAGTAATATAATTCAGCGTCACCCCAGTATAGATCTCTGAAAGTTCCATGCTCTGGGCAGGTCTTCTTTAGCCATATTGCCCCATCCTCCTCGTAAACAGCCATTGGTATCTGCCTACTACAGACGGGGCATACGGACACTGAGACCTTAATAACTCTCACATGATCTGGCAGACCGAATTGTCTCTTCCACATTTGCTGAAGTCTCTCATTCTCTAGGGCATTCCTATAATGCCTAGGTAACTTAAACCTGCTTAGGTCAACAAGTGGCTTCCTTGGCCTTTGTGCTTCAATAAGTTCGGTCTTTGCTGATACTACCTGAACCATTGCGGTAATTGAGGGTTAATTATTTAAAAGCTTTGTCACCAACTAATACTCTCAGAAGTGTTTTTAGTATGAGTATAGAAAAAAGACTTCAGGAACTCGCCAGACTTATTGGATTAACAAGTTATGATATAAAGACCTATATAGCGCTTGTGGAGAATGGCCCATTAACCGCGAGAGATGTTGCAATTAAGGCAAGCATCCCATCATCGAAGGTTTACTCAGTACTTCATAAACTGTATAGATTAGGTTATGTGGAGATTGATGATAAGAGAAGACCGGAGCTCTTCTACGCGGTATCTCCATTGGACGTATTTAGCAGGATAATGCAGAGATTTACTGATTACGTAAATTCCACAAAGCCATTAATAGATTCGTTACAGTTAATTTACGAATCAGTATATAAGGGTAAGGTAACTGCCCAAAGTGAGTTACTTTATGTTGTTAGGGGTCTTGATAGTACTAAGGAGTTAATAATGAAGTCCATGGGCTATGGTAACCTGGATATTGCTACACCATATATTGAATTACTTGATCATAGAATATTATCTATGGTTGAGGAGGTATCACGTAATAACGAAGTTAGGTTGCTGGTCTCTCAGGAAATTATAGACTACATTAAGGATTTACCGCCTAGGATACACATTAGGATTAGGGATAAGTTATTTGGTGGTGGTTTTGTGGGCATTGGTGGTGTTGTCCTGGTGATTAAGCACGGCATGGATTACATAAGCCTATACTCAAGGCAGGATTACATAACTGACATTGCAAAGACATACTTTAATTATCTATGGAATAGTTCAGAGGTTCTTCAACGTTAATTTATCCAATAACTGGATTGCCCTTGTCGTCTCTTTTAACTTTCCTTTTTGGGTAAATAGCATCAATTGGCCCCTTACTGAAAATCTCTAAGTACCTCCTTAAGGCCTTTGGTATTACCACAGTGCCATCAGGTTCCTGGTAATTCTCGAGTATCGCCGTTATGGTCCTCGTGCTTGCTATGGCCGTTGAGTTCAAGGTATGCACAAATTCTCTCCTCATATCCTTCCTGAGAACCCTAATGCCCAACTTCGCTGATTGCCAATCAGTGCAGTTACTACATGACACCATCTCCCTATACATTCCCTGCGCTGGCATCCAAACCTCAAGGTCATACTGCTTAGCGGCGCATCTACCCATATCATGCGCACACAGTAGCACAACCCTATAGGGCAGGCCAAGACCCTGCCACAATTCCTCAGCATTTCTTATTAATTCCTCATGCCACCTCCAACTATCCTCTGGCAGTGAGAATACGAATTGTTCAACCTTATGGAATTGATGAACCCTAAAAATACCCTTCATATCTCTATTACCTGCGCTAGCCTCCCTTCTGAAACTCGGTGAAACGCCAACAAATAACAATGGTAGTTGGTCCTCAAGAAGCTCCGTGTGTCTTAAATACGCAGCTATTGGGTGCTCAGCCGTACCTATAAGGTAAAGATCCTCATTCTCAACCTTATACACCATGTCCTTAAACGTATCCATATCTAAAATCTCAGAGAGTACCTCGTACTTAAGCATGTACGGTGGAAGCACGAGCTTAAAGCCCTTCTTAGTCATGTAATCAATAGCATATGTCAGTAGTGCCATGTCAAGCATTACTAAATCATCGAATAAGTAATAGAACCTGGATCCAGCAACCTCACCTGCCTTAAGTGTGTCACCCATGCCAAGTACAACCTCAAGCATGTCAGCATGACCAATGGGTTTCCAATCAATGGTTTCATAAGGTACATTAAAGCCGAAGCGTTCGGTTTGGTCCTTGAATTCCTTCGCATGTCCAATCCATACCTTAGGCGTTCCATAAAATCTAGCTGGTATTGAATCAATGCCTTCAGGGCAATCATAAGGTACGCTTTCATGCACTAAATTAGGTATTGATCTAAGCACCTTCTCCCTTTCCCTCTCAATATTCTCCAGCTCTTCCTCCTTTTTCTGAATTTCATTCAAGAGCTCCTTAGCCTCCTTAATTTTCCCCTCTCTTTCTGTACCTTTCAATTTACTAACTTCCCTAGTAATTACATTATGTTTATGTCTCAACTCATCAATCTCTGCCTTAAGGCTCCTCCACTTATTATCTAACTCAATGAATCTATCAACGATGCCTACATCCATCCTTCTTTTTCTAAGTGAATCCCTAACAGTATCTGGTCTATTCCTCAATGCATCCAATAAGCTCCAGCTCATTACTGGTCTAGGATTTACGCAATTATTAAATTTTATTTTTAATTACGTTCACTTAAAAATCTCAGTAAGCTTGAGAATGAGATCCCACTGCCTATCTATCTTCTCCTCCATAAGCTTAATATCCTCGGGCTTTAGATGGGAGAACCTACCCTGAATCTTTATGTACTCCTCCAGCGGTCTCCTCCTTGGCTTATCCTTATACGGAATGCTTGGCGGGCTTATTGTTAACTTACCTTGATTGTACTCCCAAAGTATCCAGGCGCCAGTCTCAACAGCAAGCCTAGCGGCCCTAATTGTATAGGAATCATCCATCTTCCAACCAGGTGGGCAAGGCGAATGCAGATGTATGAATCTAAAGCCTCTAACCTGCATTGCCCTCCTAACCTTATCAATGAAATCCATTGGATAGGCAATGCTTGCTGTGGCTACGTAGGGAACCTTATGCATGAGCATTATTAATGCCACGTCCTTCCTATCCTCAGTCTTGCCCTTAGGTGATGTCGTTGTCCAAGCCATCCAAGACGTCGTGCCACTAGCCTGAATGCCCGTATTCATATAGGCCTCATTATCAGCCATTACATATAGAATATCCTCATTTCTATAGGCAGCACCGCTTAATGTGGCGAATCCAATATCGGCGGTAGCACCATCACCAGCCCAAACAACCACGGGTCCATTATTATTCCTCTGCCTAACGGCCCTTACTAAACCACTAGCCACCGCTGGGCTTGATGCAAATGGTACATGAAGTACGGGTACTGTGTATGCAGTGTATGGGGCAGAACCTGGTATTACGCTTGAGCAACCAGCTGGTATTACCATGACGAACTTACCATCAAGTGCCATGGCTAATTGTCTCATGCCAACCTGTAATGGACAGCCAGGGCATGCAGCCGTGCCTGGCATTATGAACTTTGTTCTTCCATACTTATGTAATTCAGTTATGGTGACCATGGCCATCACCTTCCAATCTCCGGTATATACCAGTATTTTCTGATCCTTACTGTGCCTTCATGTTCGACTTTGTCTATGAATTCCCTTATTATTGCCCTAAACTCATCTGCTGAGACATCAAATCCACCAAGCCCTGCCAGCACGCCCTCGAATGAAACGTTACTGGGTACAAAACCACCTATCTCACTGGCTAATACACCACCCATGCCGGCGGAGTAATCCCTATCAAATACTATTACGCCCTTCATGCTATTAATCCAACCTGAGATATCCTCTTCAGGAAATGGCCTAATGTACCTAATCCTCAATAAACCAATTGGGTAACCCTCGTCTCTAAGTCTATCAATGGCATTTAGAATATCCCCACTCCATGCACCCATTGATATTGCAACATACTTAGCATCACTGCACCTATAGCATTCAGTTAATGATCCATAATTCCTACCCGTTAACTTGCCGTACTCATCGTAAACCTCGGCAATAACCTTCTTCGCAGATTCCATAGACTCATCCATATACTTCTTAAGGATTGCGTGATATACATCATTCCCAGGTAAATTACCCATTGTTATGGACTCACCACCAGGTTCAATAGTGTATGGGATCCTTGAGTTTCTAGGCGGTAACCAAGTATCGACATCCTCTTGTGACGGGACATCAAGTGGTTCAGCCGTATGGCTGAGTATGAAACCATCAAGTCCTATAGCCACTGGCAATAATACCTTCTCATTCTCACTAATCTTAAATGCCGTCAGCGTCATATCGAATGCCTCCTGCACGTTCTGAGCCATACCAATTATCCAACCACTATCCCTAATGGCTAGTAGGTCTGTGTGTTCATCATGTATGTTCCATGGTGGTCCAACAACTCTCGTAACCACAGCCATGACCAATGGAACCCTTGATGCCGCTGCCCACCAAAGCATTTCATACATGTAGAATAACCCATGGCTTGAGGTTGCCGTAAATGCCCTGGCACCACCTGCTGCTGCGCCATACACAGTAGCCAACGCAGCAAACTCGCTCTCAACCCTTACGTAGTCAGCTCTCAATTCACCCCTCTCTATCATCTCACTAATTCTCTCAACAATTAACGTCTGTGGAGTTATGGGATATGCGGAAATCACATTAACCCTAGCTAGCTTAACGGCCTCAGCAACCGCGTGATCCCCAACCAGGACCTTCCTAGCCTGCTTTGCGAGTGGTATTTGCTTGCTCATTCACACCACCTCCTCCTTAACCATATCTATTGCCTTGACTGGACAGACATCAGCACAAATTCCACAGCCCTTGCAATAGTCATAATTAATCTTAATATTCTTATCCTCAAGCCACTCAATGACATTTTCAGGGCAATAAAGCCAACAAATGCCACACTTCGTACATTTAGAATAATTAACGACTGGTCTATATACACGCCAAGTACCTGTCCTACCACCAGCACCTTCAGCGGGAGTTGATAGTAAGAGACCCCTTAACTTCTCTGCGGTTTTCATGTTACTCACCTCTAACTGATTCGTAACCCATCTTAACGGCTTCCGCATTCAATTTAACAAGATTTTCCCTACCCACAAATTCAGGTAATGAATTAATGATAGAGTCTAGGCTCACGACACCCGTCACCTTGGCAACCGCACCAAGTAATGGTGTACTTACTATGTGCCAACCGGCGATAACAAGACCTAACTTCTCACTTATTGACGTTGCATCAACATAATAAGTCCTATACCCAGTTCTAATTGGTGTTGAGGAGTTAACGATCATTATAGAGTCCTTACCCTTCATGAGATCATCAATATTAACAAGATCAAGGACGTTTGCAATAAGTACCACGAGAACATCAGCCTTCCTAACATTACTATGGAGAATTACGGGCTTATCAGAGATCCTAGCATATGACTTAACAACGGCACCCCTACGCTCAGCACCAAACTCAGGGATCGCTTGACCCCACTTACCGTCCTTAAGCGCTGCGGATACGAGGATCCTAGCAGCAGTAACGCCGCCTTGCCCACCCCTGCCGAGTATTATGAATTCAGTTACCTCAGCCATACTACCCCATGAACCGTAAGCACTAGGGTTTTATAAACGCTTCTGGTAGATTATTTATCTCTAAATGGTAAAAATAGTTAAATATAAATCCATAGGATTATTGAAATGACTTAATAAATAAGTTATGAAATACATAAAAATAATCATCATATGATCTAAAAATATACCTAATTTAATATAATGGTATCATAAAAAGATATTTTGGTGATAGTTCATTAAAGTATTATTTACTTAAGTAAAATTATTAAGACCGAACACCATGTCTCAGCCTAACCCATTGATTTGTTTGGCGTGACCTGGCTATGAATAATGATAGGTACTTACCAAGCCTATCAATTTCACTTTGCTTCACCGTATTCCATGCAGGGCATTCCTTATCAATATATGGACCCTCAGCATCATCATACACCAGTGGATATAAACGACAACCAATTGGCCTATTCTCATAAATTATGCAATCCATTGTTTGAGGATTGAGGAATATGCAGTGTCCATCTACGTTCTTCAACCTCCATATTTCTCCATCAAATAAGGCAAAATCCGTAAGTTTATAGCCAAGCCTAATTATCCTCTCAATATCCTCGGGTAAGAGTTCCATTTGAGTAGCTAAGCAGCACTTGCCGCATTTGGTGCAGTTCATTTTAACCTCGAAGAATTCGAGGTCATCAAATACCGTGCCGAGCTTAACGCGTATCTTAACCATCACTTACTAACCCTCTCAACCTTGTAAACCATGGTTATTGCCTTATCCCTTCTATCATCAATCCTAACCGTAGTTACAATCCTCTTAATCCCAGCCCTATAAAGAGCATCATGAATATCCTGCAGTAACTTGCCTAAAGCTTCAATACTCGGTAGTTCAACTGACGTACTCATGGGGCCAACCTCATACTTATAACCTGACTTCTTAATAATGTCTATTGCTATCCTAATATAATCACCAACGCTCGTGGAGCTAGTCCCTATTGGATCGACGGCTATTTCTACGATGACACTCATGTTAGTAAATAATGGTTTAGTGTGATTATTAAGGCTTATCTTGTTATCTCTTGCCTTAAACATGACTATACCTAAGTCTTAATGCATTAAGTGTTACTGTTATGCTACTTAATGCCATTGCCAAGCCAGCCCATTCAGGTCTTACGGTAATTCCAGGTACGACGCCTGCAGCTATTGGTATTAGAATTACATTGTATAGGAATGCGTATATTAAATTGAACTTTATGTTATTAAGAACCCTCCTTGAGAGTGTGATTAGGTCTATTAATTGGTCGAGCCTATTCCTAAGGAGCACAACATCACCAGCCTCCTTAGTTATGTCTGAACCACTACCCATGGCTATACCCACATCCGCGGCGTTCAAGGCCGCGGCGTCGTTTATACCATCACCAACCATAGCAATCAATCCGTATTTACCCCTTAGTTCGTTGATTATGTTCACCTTATCATCAGGCAATAAGTTGGCATGTACCTCCTCAATACCCAACTTCCTGGCTATTAACCTGGCATTAACCTCATTATCACCAGTGAGCATTACCACATTAATACCGAGCTTTCTCAATTCGCTGATTACCCTAGGAGCCTCAGGCCTTAATGTGTCGCCTATGGCTAATGCGCCTCTAACGGTATTATTAACCACAACATAAACCACGGTATAGCCAAGACCCCTTAACCTCTGAGTCTCATCCTCGATATACTTAGGTAATTCCGCCTCCATACCCTTAACTAGCCTCTCATTACCCACAGCAATCACCGAACCATCACCCAACTGCG
Source organism: Vulcanisaeta sp. (assembly GCF_049966235.1). Lineage (NCBI taxonomy): Archaea > Thermoproteati > Thermoproteota > Thermoprotei > Thermoproteales > Thermoproteaceae > Vulcanisaeta > Vulcanisaeta sp. Next base: position 69,680 of record NZ_JBMFVA010000001.1, on the reverse strand, counting down.
AAATTACACCCATGCCCTGTATAGAATCAAAGGACAGCACATCACTAGGTATAACCCCCCTCTCCATTGCATACTCTACTATGGCCCTTGCCAATGGATGCTCAGACTTCGCCTCCGCCGTAGCAGCCAACGCCAAAACATTCTCGTCACCTATAATCGAAAAGACCCTCGGCTTACCCATTGTAAGCGTACCCGTCTTATCAAACGCGACAATCCTAGCCTTAACCAACTTCTCAAGGGCATTCGCATCCTTAATGATTATGCCCTTCTGGGCAGCCCTGCCAACACCTACCACGACGCTTATCGGTGTTGCTAGACCCAATGCGCATGGACATGCAACCACAAGTACTGCTGCCATATGCATCACGGCCAGGTAAATGGGAGACCCTAGCAGCAGCCATGTTATGAGGGTCAGTATGCCCGCGGATATTACGGCCCAAGTAAATACGGCCGAAACCCTATCAACCAACGACTGAATTGGTAACCTAGACGCCTGCGCCTGCCTTGCTAATTTAATGATTTGTGATAATAACGTGTATCTACCATTCCTAGTGGTCCTAATGACAAAGTAGCCCCTAACGAGATGAGTACCCGCTAACACAACATCACCTGAGACCCTATGTACCGGCATATACTCACCACTCATGCTTGACTCATCAACATAACCCTCACCGCTATCGACAATGCCATCGACGGGTATAGCCTCACCCTGCCTAACAACCACCAAATCACCTGGCTCAACCTCAGTAACCGACACCTCAACTTCAGTATTGCCCTTAATAACCCTGGCAACCCTAGGTTGCAGCCTAGCAAGCTCCCTAATAGCCGATGATGCATGTAGCCTAGCCCTAACCTCCAGGTATCGGCCAATCAATACGAATGTTATTACGGCGGCGCTCGAGTCGAAGAACGTAGTGCCAGGCAATAAGTTGATCAGTACTAAGATGCTAAAAACATAGGCGCTCAACGTGCCCAGGGCTACCAGGGTATCCATATTTGCAGTGGCGTTGTGAAAGGCCCTAACAGCACCCTTAATGAATCTCCAGCCTGAGTAGAACTGAACTGGTGTTGCGAGTATAAAGGACAGCAGGTTGTATAAGGGTATAGGTATCAATGAGGTCATTGTTAATATCATCATTATGAATATGGCTGTGGTCAGGGGGACAGCTACAACGAGCCTAAGCAGTATATCCCTTAAATCGCTCTCTACCGTTCTCTTATCAACATCTAGATCTACCTCAGACGCCTTGGAGACGTTGATGACCGTAAAGCCGGACCTCCTAAGCATTGTTGTTAACTCATCACTTGTTATATCCAACGGATTATACTCAATAATTACCGAGTGATTGGTAAGGTCAAAACCTACATTAAATACCCCGATCCTGCTCAGTGCCTTCGTTATTGCTGACTCATCATCCGGATTCAGAGACCTTAGGTAAACCTTGACCTCCTCTCTATACACATCATAGCCAGCCCTTTGCACAGCCCTGAGTAAGGCCTTATAGTCAATCCTAGCCTCATCAACGACGACCTTAGCCTCATCACTCGCTAGGCTAACATTGGCCGTTAAGACACCAGGTACGGAGAGCAGGGCTTTCTGGACGGTTAGACTACAGGTGGCGCAGTGCATACCAATTATCTTTAAGGTAACCTCCCTAGTCCTACCCCCAAACCTCAATCCCACCCTAACATTGGCAATAGAAGTATCAGCATAGTTCATAACATTTAACCCATTGGCATACCTTTCGGGCCCTCCCTAAGGTACCTTTCCGGGTCCTTCTCAAATTCACGTTTACACATTGCTGAGCAGAAGTAATAGATCCTGCCCTTGTATATTGTTTTAAATTGTGTTGTTTCATCAACCTCCATACCGCAGACTGGGTCTATGTGCTTGGGCATGATTATTCAAGGAGTAATTAATGCACTATTCGATAAGGCTTATTATTATCAAACTTTTCATTACTAATGATGGCTCACGAAACAATTGCAGTAAATCTTACGGAGATTGAGTACAGGGTATTGAGTATACTTAGGGAGAATGCGCGGGCAAGTGTTTCAGAAATTGCTGATAGACTTGGCGTTAGTAGAGCGACTGTTTCCAGGGCAATCAGGTCATTGATTAATAAGGGGATTAGGTTTACAGTGGATGTTCCTGAGAATTCGCCTAAGGCCTTTATAATCACTAGTAAATCCCAGACTGAGCTTGGTGAGTGTTATAGGCTTGTTGATGGTAAGTATCTCGTGATTATTAGTGCGAGGGATTATAATGAGCTGATAAGGCTTATAGATGGGGTTGATGGTAGGGTTGAGGTCTTCATAGCCCTGGGTCAAGTCACTAAGCGTGCTGTCCCCATTGGGTTGGTGTGTGATTATTGCGGTGGCCCAATAAGCGTGCCCATCATTTATAGGAGGGGTAGGAGGACGTATTACCTATGCTGTGAGACTTGTTTAAGGGAATTGAAGAAGAAATTAAGTAGGAGTAATAAAAATAAGGCTGACGCACCGTGAATTACTGTGTCATCTGGTAGTGGGAATAAGTGTGTCTTTTATCAGAGGACGTATGATGGTGAACGTTGCATACTCATGCCGCCCGAGGATTGGAGGGTAAGCAGGAGTAAGTTCATTAATTTCTGCCTTAATGGCGGACGTGGATGCCCAGTACTCAGTAGGTACTACTCAATAATTTCCAGGGAATCAGGCAAAGAAGAAAAATAATTTTTATTATTTTATCATATATTAACAGAAAAGTTACTTAAGTATTCCCCTCTGAATCAGTATTATAATCATTATAACCGACGCACTAAGTAGAATAGCTATAAGGCTAGTTATCAATTCATTAGACCCTCCCTGCACTGCCGATATTGCCTGTAAATTACCTGGACTAAGGGTAAATGTGACCAGTGGGAATCCGTATTGATTAATCGGTATTGGGTAATCACCAAGCTCGTATTCGGTGACTGGCGAGTATAATTGGGCTATTGTTGCATTCTCTATCCCTATCACGGGTATTGTATTTATGCGCATAGGCTTCAAGACCACGGGTTCAGCCACGGTGTATGTTCCATTACTAACAACCAATGTTACGTATAGTGTGTAGTTTAATCCATTGTATATCTGTAAAACAACCGCGTCGTTCTCAACAACGTACTTAACAAGCCTCACCTCGGACAACCAACTCCTTATTGTACTAATTATTGCGTTAGTGTACGTTAATGCTTGTTGCTGGAACCAGGCCGGGCCATAGTTTTGCGGCGATAATGTTTTACGTAGTATATCCTCACATTATGTATTTACTTGGTACAAGCGTATGTGGATGCTTATTATTACCTCACAGCATCATTACTTAATGTTTAATTCCTCCGTAGTTGTTTATTAGCTTAGTTGAGGATTAAGCTTATAGATGTTTCATGACTCTTAACGGCCTAAAAATTTGTTGGAGCAAGAAGGTAAAGGGCGAGAAAAGATTAGAATGCGGTGAGTCAGTCAACGACTCAAGAATTATTGAAGAAACCATGAGGTTAATCAGCGAGTTCCTCGATAGGGTTGAGAGACACAAAAGTGCGTTGTTGAGTGATTTAACAACTCCATTTGACCGAGACATCAACGCACTAAGTGATTGGTTAAACGGCGTGGTTATCGTTGTCGATGGCGATGAGGCAATTACGGAGCTTAGGATGGCTGAGCGCGAAGTCGGCGAGAAAATGCTCGCGCTACTGAACCAAGTAAGGGAAAAATGGCTGAGGGTCTACAGGCAAGAGTTAGAGGAGTTGGTTAGGAAGTTGAGGAGGGGTGAAGCAACAATAATCATAAGCGGAGAACCATTCGATAGGAACAAGTCATTCATAGTACATTTGTATACGGAGAATCTGGCAATTATAATAGCCAGGGTCGCCGAATCAGAAAGCATAACATCGCACATATCGTTAACCGGTCTTGGAGGTATTGACGTTATCGTACCTAAGTCCCTCAATGATAAGGGGCTCAGGGCAATACAGTGTGGCTTGCTATTGACCGACGGGTCGATCGATAGGGATGACTACCCGGTGATGGGCACTAACCGGTTATGGCAGGTCGTTGTTTTCACGATGGTGTTTCCAGGCAAAATTCACATGATTATAAATGGCTTGAATGTCAATAATGGTGATGTAAGTGTCATATGGCAGTTAAGGGCCATAGACCATAAGGATGCCTTTGGGAGCAAGGCCGAGGTTGTCGAGGTGGCTGGCGGTCTCGGTGACGATGAATTCCCACTATTCCTACTATTTGTAGTGCTGGGTGATGGCAATGTGAATGTTAAGGAGAGGAGGGTTAGGCTTTACATGGGTTATTCAAAGCTCGAGCTGTGGGGCGATTTAATCGAGAGACTGGAGGGCCTTGGTTTCAGGGAGGAGGATGAGGGACACAAGGTTGCGTACATGGTTAAGTCCTCTAAAGCTGCCAACCTCACCAAGAAAATGCTCAGCAACCCAATAATCAAGGCCATAATTGAGGACCTGGCTCGATTACCAGATGCAGAGAAACTTAGGCGATTAATCGAGCTAGCAAACGTGAAGGTTAAGCCACCGAATAAGTCGTCGATTGAGGTCGTTGATGGCGTCAAGATGACCATTCGCATAGGCGCTGGTGGCATTATTGAGCTTAGGACCTGGCGTAAGGACTATAGGGAGGTCATGAAGATTTTAGAGAAGTTAAGGGATGCAGGATATAAGGAGACCAAGCTAAGTAAGTGGGGTGAAAAGTTCACAGTCTACATGAGTATGGACGTAATTAAAAAGTACCCAGAGCTCATAAGCAAGGTCTGTGAAGTGCTTAGGAAGATTTACGACGAAGCAATGAACGAGGACAATATGAAGAAGGCACGGACAATAGCCAAAGCAATAAGGAAGTTAGGCTGTCAATAACCCCGCTCAAGGTCCACGGGCCTAAAACACTTACCACTAAAGATAAAGCAAGTTATATCGTTCTCAGACAGTCCATGGACATTGAGTCCGAGGTCCTGTTTGCCAGGTCCAGTCACTACCCTCGGCAATGTATAGGTAGTTCCACAGTGTATATATTGGGTTTGTCGAGTTCGGTGTTACGTTGAAGGGTAGTGGTACTAATGGTGATATTGGCATGCCCACGGCCTTCGTAAACGCCACCAGGTACTCCCTCGCCATGGCTACAGAACGCCAAATCTCGACCTTGCCTGAGTAGCCATTATTCCAATTATTCAGGTTTAGGGCCCATGATGACTCGGGCAGGTTCGTTAATACGGCTATGGGCTTATGGATGGCTATGGCCTCACTGGCTGTCTGCGTTATGAACCATGTACCCTGGTACTCAGAGAGTACTTGATAAATGGCCTGTAGATCTGCTGGTCCCGTGGTTGGGTTGAAGATTAGTGGGTTCTCGCCATCTAACGCCACCACGACTACAGCGCCCGGGTTCTGCATGTATATCCTGGCTAGGTAGTGAATCAGTTCCCTGGCGGTCAACTGCGGTGGTTGGCTGAAGTAGGCGAAGGAGAATGTGTTAGAGAGATCCGTGTTCCTAAACAGGACTATTACTTGTTTACCAGTTGAGTCCTCAACAATTATAGGTCCATACGGTGATGGGGTACCGCTGACTACGGTTGCGTAGGGCAGGAACGCTTGGGCATCAAGTATTGTGAATTCAATGCCAGTCTCATTGTATAGGTGGACTAGGCCCATGTTGAATGCCATCTCAGGCGTCCAGGCGCCAGTTGCCTTAACGCCGAATACTTCCTCAGTCATTTCCTCACCCATGAGTATTTGAGCCAATAAATCGCTCTGCCAACCATTGTCATAAATTATCGCCTGCAATGGGTGGTAAAATGGCACGGTTAAGATCTCGACCTTACCCTCCTGGGCAAGCTCCCTATATAGGCTGATTGTGTAGTTTATGGTCTCAAGACACTGGGTCATATTCACATTGAGTGTTGATGGACTTGGCCAAACGGGTGAGTATGGGAATGAACCCTCAGTCAGCATCGTCTCCCACTGATACAGGAGCACTGGTGTGAAGTCTATAGTCACGCTCACGTTATACTCACTAAGTAGGAGTGCTTGTAATTCGTAAGCGCCAACCCATGCCCCGTTCCATAGGAAGTCATGACATGTATGAAGTAAGACCCATGCCTGTTCCCATGTCCCGTTTGGCTCGATGTAAAGCGGTTGATGCATGTTCCACACAATGACCAGGCTGAGCGGTGGCTTACCCGTTGTGTTAAGTACGTAGAGGCTTGGCAACGAGGCTTGAGTTAACACGGTGCCCAGACTATACACCGTGAGCATCGGTGTATATATACCCTGCGGCATATTCACAGTGAAGTTCAACGCTACCGTGTAGTAGCCTGGCATTATCGTTGCATCATAGTAATTAAACTCCTCATTATTCACGGTAAGCGTCATATTAACCGTAATAGGCTCGCCAAACTCATTCTCGAAAAGAACGTAGATAGTGGCGTTCTGACCAACCAGGTAAACATAATCACTATACGTCGCGTTTATGAATACCAACGGTGAGTATACGTCCTGTATTGCGAAGTTCCCGTTGGGTGTGCATGTTACTACACCACTTATTAGGTTGGCTGAGCAGTGTAGCCAGGTATTGGTCGTTGTGTCCCAATAGACCCACTGAATCCACTGCCCTGGCTGGAATGGGCCTATCATAACCGAGTAATTACCCCAGAGTGGATTGAACGTCATTGCGGTGTTCATGGCTCCAGATGTACCGCTCGTAGTGTACCAAGGCACGTTTCCTGGGCCTGAGGTTAGGCCGTACCAGAGGAGTATGTTGTCTGGTGCCCTACCGAGCATGGTTATTAATATTGAGCCATTTGGATAGACGTAGGCCCATGTATATCCTTGGTTCGGTGGGTTAACGTCAACGTTCCAATTCCAGAAGGGTACACACTGGTAGTTAATCCAAGTATTAGTGGTTGCGTCATGAAATACCCAGGCAACCCAAGTACCTGGTTGGAAAGGTCCGATGGTAACTACGTAACTGGTCCCATTCCAAGTCATTAACGTGTCAGTAACGCTTGACCAAGACCCCTGCGGATATGGCTCAATGCCCCAGTGTAAGTAGACTTCGTGACCCTCCGGTAACCCCGTTATCGCCACTGTTATGTACGCAGGACCTGACGTTGGTGTTACATTAAAGGACACTACATACGGGCATGAGCTTTGGGCATGGGTTATGGGTGTTGCGAGTAGTGCTGCTACTATTAATAAAAGAAATATCGTGTATATTATTTTAATTGTCATAATATTTGGGTATTTTTTAGATATTTAAACTTTTCTTTTCAATTATTCTTTTAAATACTTTCAATCTATTATGCCTTAACCCCGCCCATCGCGTATATCTGCACCAGGTACTTCTGGAATGCAATGAATATTGCGAATATTGGTATTCCCATGAGGACGGAGAATGCCGCGAGTACATTATACAGTGTTGCCCTATTAACGAACGCCAGATAATACATGCCCAGGGTCAGCGTCCACATATTGCCCTGCATTATAAATGCATTTGCCAATGCGTAGTCTGTGTAGGCGCCCATGAACGCGAGCAGGGCAACGAAGGCTATTATTGGCTTAGCCATTGGTAGGAGGATTCTGAAGAAGGCTCCTGGTCTCGTTAAGCCATCAATTAACGCGGCCTCCTCATAATCCCTAGGTATTCTATCGAGGAATACCTTAACTAGGTATGAGCTGAATATCGACGTACCCCCAGAGTAAGCCAGTATTAGGCCTACGTATGTAGCCCATCCCCTAAGCATACCCAGCGATGCAAACATTAGGTACAGTGGTAATGCCGTTGCTGCGAATGGGAAGAACGTCATGACGTAAATCGTCACCATTAATGTCGTTTTTCCAGGCACGTTAAACCTTGACAGGGCTGCCCCAGTTATGAAGGCAACAATCACCGTAATCGCAACCGTACCTGCGGCGAGGATTAAGCTATTCCTTAGCCATAATAGGAATGGTTCCCTAAATAATATGTAGTAATAGGCCTCTAGGGATGTGTTTTCAGGTAGGAGTGAGCGTAGGGTTATTGAGGCTAGGGTTGGTATTGGGTTCACAGATGTAATTATTATGTAGTATATTGGGAATACGGCTATGGCAGCTATTATAACAAGCACAATGTACGATATACCAAGCCTAAACAAACTAATTACCCTATTCTTTAGGCTATACTTATTGCTCATGTTATCACCTCAAGAACCCTACCAACCCTAAGCATTAGTATTGCCATGATTGCTAGGATAATTGTTGAAATCACCGAGTACGCAGCGGCAATGTTGTAATAACCATAGGAGAAGGCCTCCTGGTACGTATAAACAATTAGTATATCGGTTGATATGCCTGGGCCACCCCCTGTCAGTATGTATATTGGGTAGAAATTATTCCATGTAAAAACGAAGCCGCCAACACTGACGAAGGCTATGGCACTCCTCATTAGGGGTAGTGTTATATACCTGAACTTATGCCATGCGTTGGCGCCGTCAACCACGGCAATATCATACAATTCAGTGGGTATGCTCTGTAGGCTTGATAGGAAGACCGCAGTGTAGTATGGGAATGATAACCACAGATTCGTTAGTATTAACGCTGCCCAGGCCGTGTTCGTGAATGTTAACCAATTAATTGGCGGTATCCCAAGCAATCCAAGGAATTTATTGACAATTCCATACTCATAATTCCACATACCATACCAAATCACTAGGGATATGTATGCTGGGAATGCCCAGGGTACCAGGAGCAACGTGAAGAAGGTATTCCTACCCTTAATATCCCTCTGATTAAGTATTAGGGCTAGTATGAACCCTACGAGAACCATGGGTATTAAACTACCCACCGTCCAAATTACCGTGTTCAGCAATAACGTATAAAATGTACCACTTGTTAATAATTGTTCATAAATTTTTAAACCAACAAACGTGTAATGAAATAGATGATAAAGATTGAAGTTTGTGAATGATATGTACACGGCATAAGCCACCGGGTATAGAAAAAGGAATAATGCAATGGCTATTATGGGGAGGAGGTAAAGATATTGAATAAAAACACGATCTAATTTTTGAAGAGAATCCATTATAAGTCACCTTAATTAACCACCCGACTGAGCCATCTGCTGAAGCATGTACTGCTCCATGCCCTGAGCGGCAGCCTGAGCGGTCGTCTGATTAGCGAAGTAAGCAGTTGCATACTGATGGAATGCTGGCCAGTAATAAGCCATTGCAGGTATGTTGGGGAACTTCTGACCATACTGAGCCTGGGCAAATATACCCTCCATAATGTCATTCAGACATGATGGTGATAACTGCCCAGCCTTCAACTGACTAACTGCCTGGTTATAGGCCTGTACGTTAGCTGGTATGTCATGTGCATAATTCCATAGGTTAAGATCCGCCTGTGGACCAGTCATGTAAAGTATAAATACTAACGCAGCCTCCAACTGCTGTGGCGTAGCACCACTTGCTTGCGGCGATGCAATTACCCAACCAGTACTACCTATGAGTGGACTTGCATGCAGCCCTGTCTGACTAACAACAGGTAATGGTGCAGCACCTAAATTGCAGCCAAGGGCCTTAAAATACGTCCCAAGGTCCCAAGGGCCATCAAAAATAATAGCAGTCTCATTACTCGTGAATAACTGGCCTTCAAGGCTTGGGTTCATGTCCGGGGCATTTATGTGTAGGCCGTACGTTAAGTTATACCAGAATTCTAGGGCGTTAACCATGGCGCTTGAGTTGAGTTGTGGCATGTTGTTGGGACCGAATATCTGCCCGCCAAAACCAGCGAACCAGGCGGCGAATCTATAGCCCCATTCAGAGCCAACGCCGTAGGCGATGCACCACACGTGGTACGTGCTATTGACTTGAAGACACATGTTGATTAGTTGGTCTGTGGTGTTTGGCGGTGATGTTATGTATTGCTTGTTGTAGAACATGACTATGTAGTTTATGTTGTCAGGTAAGCCATAATAACCATGAGCACTTGGCGTGTTTAAGTAGAAGTTCTGGGCGGCAGTGGGTAGGTATTGTTCGAATACTGATGGTAGTAAATACTCACTTAAGTTAAGTAGTAGGCCTGCTGCGAATAGCTTACCTGAGTCGTCGCTTGTATCCCTATATACGATTGGGGCTTGACCGGCCTTTGCAGCTGATATGAAGTTGCTCGTTGCAATGCTAACGCCGTAAGTGACTTCAACGTGTATGCATGGGTATAATTGTTCAAAGGAGGTTAATGATGTGTTAAATGCCTCGTTCTCACTTGTACTGTAGGTGTTCCATACGGTTATTGTTACATTACCAACCTTTGAGCAGAAGGTTTGGGCAAAACTTGAGCTATAGACGTTTTGTGGCGTAAAGTCTGACATTGGTATTACAAAACCCGGCGCAGTTGCTTGGGTTGTTGAGGGTTTATATAGATAGACTACGGCCACCACTGCGGCTATTATCACTATCACGGCAACGACTATGCCTATTATAGCGCCTGTGGATAGTCCTAGCCTATTCATACGTCTTCAAGTATTATGAATAGGTTTAAAAGCATTACCGTAATTGATTTATATAGTTCATGCATAGTCATAAATAAAAATGACAAAAATTAGATATTTGTTTATATGTTTATACCTAGGTATACCCATTAATAAAGGAGTCTTAATACCTATATAAATCGTAAATACTTTAGTATATTATCTACTCCTTATAATGAAGTAGGAACCGCTCAGAAGCCCGTCTCTATAACTCCTTGGTTCATTACTTAAATGAACCTCATACTCATCATCATAATAAATTAATTCATTTGAGTTAATTACTATGCGTTTTGGCGCTATGGTTAAACTTGTTAGCTTCGCTATGAAATTACCAAGAGAATTAGGATCATTAATTCTTTTCCAATCCATACACCTCCTATTGTCAGGGTCGAGGCCTCCCTCAAGCATTACCTCATCACCATAATAGAGCATTGGAGTTCCAATCCAAGTATATATGAATACTAATGCTGCCTTAAACTTCTCAATATCATTGTTTAACATAGTTATTGCTCTTGGCGTATCATGAGTATCCGCAAAGAGCCAGGAATTTAGGAGGAAATACCTTGGTAATAGCCTCAATTGTCTTTTAAGAACATAGGCAAGCTCATCAGTACTTATCTTATTATCTAGGAATTTAATCAGCGGCTCCCAGACCTGGTAATTCATAACTCCATCAACAGCATTTCTCCAGAGAAATGGGTCACCCCAAACCTCAGCAATTAATGGTTTATTAATGAAATTCTTCAATTCCCAAAGAAACCAGGGCGGTATACCGGCGCCAACATCAATCCTAAAGGCATCAACACCTATCAATGACCAATGAAGCACAATACCCTTAACCCACTCACCGGCGAACTTCATGTTAAGCTTAGGCATTCTCTTAACGTTCATGAACTTCTCATAATCACCATCATAAATGTAGTACCAACGGGAGTACTCAGGATCGCCATTTAGGGCTGCCTTAAAGGCAGGATGTTCGGAACCCGTGTGATGAATAGGCAAGTCAAGTATCAACTTAATACCAAGATCATGCGCACTCCTCAATAATTCCTTAAACGCCTTATTACCACCTAAATCATCATCAATATTGAGGTAATCGATAACATCATACCTATGATAAGACATAGCCCTAAAGATGGGCGTTAAATAAATTGCATCAAAACCCATGGACCTAATGTAACTAAGCCTATCTCTAATGAAGACCAAGTCACCGCCAAGCCTATCCCTTGGGCCACCCTCCCTCTTGCATCCAAATCTGTCAACGAAAATCCCATAAATAGCACTAAATAACCTACGCCTAACTTCACGAACCTTCCTAACAAAACCACTAAGTTTAAGTACATTAAATCCATTCTCCGTAGGGCCATCATCAAGAATAACTTCACCATCAATTAAGTACCTGTAGTAATATTTACCTGGAGGTAACAAGACATATGCACAATAGTCAGAGCCGCAAAACTCAAGTTCAATAGGCTTCATAAAGGCTGTGAAATTACCAACAACAAAGGCAGCCCTCCTAGGACGTCTACTCACTGAAAATCTAATGAAGTAAACACCGCCATCCCTAAACACAGTAACAGGCATTAAATCAATCGCAAAGCCACGAACTTAAATTAATTAACCCAACGAGAAATAATAGCATAAAGGCTTAAAAACCGACGTGTTTCTAATGATTACGAGCCCCGGTAGTATAGCCCGGTCAAGTATGTGGGCCTTTCGAGCCCGTGACCCGGGTTCAAATCCCGGCCGGGGCACTACCCAACTTCTATTTTTCTCTTAGTTTACTTACCTGAGTTAAGTTTTTATGCTATGTTTGTTGCCCTGATTTGTGAGGGTTAGGGTTAAGTTTTTCGGTGAGCTTTATGAGTTAGTTGGTACATTTAGAATTGAACTTGAGACTCCTAGTGGTCTTTCTATACGTGATCTTATTGACCTAGTCTCACGTACATTTAACCCTAAATTCACAGAGGCTGTGCTTGATGGCGATGGTAAGTTGAAGGGTGAGTATGTAGTATTGGTTAATGGTAAGGCTATTGAGTGGCTTAATGGTTTAGCTACAAAGCTCAATGATGATGATGAGGTTGTGTTCCTACCACCCGCAGAGGGGGGTTAATCGCTTCATTGCTTTCAATTTAATTAGACGTGGCTAACGATTCCTCAGAAGAATGATCTTGATTAGGATAACTTATAAATTAGTCCTTGATTCCTTATCATTAATGAGTTATACTCATTGGGTTGATAGGATAGCGAATCAAGTCCTTGAGAGATGCCGTAGTGAAGGTAAGGATGAGTGCGTACTTAATGGTGGCTTAAGCGTTTCTGGGCTCCAGCACATTGGTAGGCTTAGGGGTGAGATAGTATTGAATAGTGTTATTGCTGAAAGACTAAGGGATGCTGGCTTAAGAGTTAGGCAGGTCTTAACCCTATACACTGTAGATCCCTGGAAGGGTAAGGATAAACAACTAGAGCAGTTTCTAAACCCTGAGGTGGGTAGGAAGTACATTGAGTGGCCGCTTGAGCACGTTCCGGATCCTAAGGGTTGTCATAAGTCCTGGGTTGATCATTACTGGAGGGACTTTGGTGATTACCTTGATTACTTCGCGAAGAATGTTGAGGTTATAACGACTGGCGAGATGTATAGGGAGCATCCTAGGATGAGGGAGTTCATAATGATGACCATGAGGAATAGGGAGAGGTTGATTGAGGTCATTAATAAGTATAGGGGTAGGAATCCGTATCCAAAGGATTGGATACCCTTCGAGCCAATTTGCGAGAACTGCGGTAGGATTGGCACTGCGGAGGTCACGAAACTAGACCTTGATAAGTATGAAGTTGAGTACAGGTGTACGTATTGCGGACATGTTGGTAGGGCTAAGTTGACTGATGGTAAGCTTCCGTGGAGGGTTGAGTGGGTTGGTGTTTGGTACACGTTGCAAGTCGATTTTGAGCCTTATGGTAAGGATCATGCAATGCCAGGTGGCTCAAGGGACTCTGCAATTGAGATTGCTAAGTCCGTTTACGGTATTAATCCACCGTTAGGTACTTGGTATGAGTGGGTTGGTTATGTGGTTAATGGTAAGGACGTGGGTGACATGGGTAGTAGTGACTTCATAGGCTTTACGCCGAGAGAATGGGTTGAGGTTGCTGAGCCTGAGGTTCTTAGGTATATCTATATATTCCATGAGCCAACAAAAAGGTTAACATTTAGTCTAGATTCCATTTATCAATATGTTGATATTTATGATAGAGCTGAGCGCCTTTACTATGGAATTGATAAACCAAGCTCTAAGGAGAAGGATTACCTAGACTTAATTATTAGGTCCTATGAGTATGCACAGTTAAAGAGACCATTACCTAGGGAATTGCCGTTCCAATTGCCGTATCTCCACGCAGTGGCATTAATACAAACATTGCCGCAGTCATTAAGTGAGGATGAGCTTATGGAGAGAGTTATTAAGAGACTGAAGGAAACAAAGATACTAACGAAGGACTTAGATAATGTGTCATATGAAAGGATTAGATCAAGGCTCATCAGAGCTCGTAATTGGGTAAACAAGTATGCACCTGAGACCTATAGGATTAGAGTTCTTGAGGAATTACCTGGTTCCATAAGGAATTCGTTAACGGATGTTCAAAGGGCTAAGTTGAAGTTGCTGCTACAGGAGCTTGAGAGAATTGACGTTTGGAGTGAGGATAATATTAAGGAGGCGATGAAGAGCGTGCCTAGGGAGGATAAGAACATTGAGAAGGCTTTCTTTGAGGCCACGTACTTAATATTCTTTGGTAAGCCAAGTGGTCCGAGGATAGCGCCATACTTGGCGATGCTGGGTAAGGAATTCGTACTTAATAGGTTAAGGGATTCATTGAGGTGATTACCATGTCTAGGTTGTTAGTGATGGCGATTGTTTTTGCCGTGGTTGTTTACACGGTTTTATTATCATCATTAGCAGGCACCTACTTACCTAGTAAGGGTAATTTAACCCTTGATGTTGCTATACTTGTTCTAACATTAATTAGTTTCTTCACGTCATTCCTATCAATTAAGCAGACATGGTATGATGTTAATACAGCATATACAGATAGGGAATTAATTATTGGGAAGTTAAAGCGAATACTTGCGTTCTTTGCATTAGGATTGAATATTGTTAATATTATTTTAGTATTTGCTTATGTACTTATTGTGGCTATTTGATCACTTCTTAATCAAAGCCCTTAATTGATTAAGCTCCTTATCCTTACTTTCAATAATCTTCATTAACTCCTCCCTCTCCTTAAGTAGTTGTTCATACTTCTTACGTATGTCTTGGCACTCGCTCTCAATCTTACTAACCTCCTTCATCTTGCTCTCTAGTTCCTCCTTCTCCCTATCAAGCTTCTCCCTAAGTTCGACTAAGGTATTCTCCCTAATTATTAACGCCCTTTGATAATTCATTAATTCCCTCTCCTTATCAAGAAGTCTCTTTTCCCAATCTGTGAGTCTCTTTTCCTCCTCAATTAACTTCGTCATTAATGGCTCAAGCTTCTCCATAATTTCCTTCCTCCTCTTATTGATCTCATCATCAAGGCTCTTCAATGCATTCTCTCTTTCCTTAAGCAGGTTTTCTAGCGAGTTGAGTCTACTCTCTTTATCCTTAAGCTCAGCCTCAAGCTTATTCAATGCATTTTGTCTTTCATTCAATTTCTTCTCAAGCTCCTTAAGCTCAGCCTCCCTCTGTGATAATTGCTCAAGTCTTTCCTTAACCTCCTGCTCCTTCTTCTCAAGCTCCCTAAGTCTTGCGTTCTCTGCATCTATCCTAACAGCCTCCATCTCAAGTCTCTGTTCACGGGACTTCAACTCAACCTCCCAATCCCTAAGCTTAGTCTCTCTCTCACCAAGCGCCTTCTCTCTCTCGAGCAATGCCTTTTCTCTACTATCAAGTTCACTAAGCCTTGATGTTAATTGATTAGAAAGTGTTATGAGAGATGCCATTACATTGCTCATCTCAGCCAACTTAGCCTTCTCCTCCTCAAGTGCCTTTCTGTCGCTTTCCAACCTCTGCCTAATCTCCTCAATACTCTTCTCCCTAACTGAAACGTCACTCTCTCTTCTGCTTATATCAAGTAACTTGCTCTCTAGGTCCTTCTCCCTATTTAGGACTTCGTTATATACCCTATTCAATTCTCCCAATAGGCTACTTAACTTAGAAACCTCAGATACGAGCGATGATGCCTTGTCAACACCACTTTCAATTTTGGTATTAAGATCCTTAACATTGTTATTAATTAATTCGAGAGTCGTAGTGGCGCTTGTGAGGCTTTGTTGCATATTACTCGATAATCCCTGAAGTCTATCCACCAGGTTATTTATTTTCTCAAGGGCATCGAATAAGGAGTCCATTAATTTCTTGCTCATGTCATTGAATTGATTAACCATGTTATTCATTTGAGCAACTCTACTGGCTATGTCCGTGGTTGATGAGTTTATGACCTTTATAGCATCCTGTAGTGTTTTATCATTTCTTTCAATCCCATTTGAAATGGCCTGAAGATTCTTTTGCATTTGATTGGCATTATTTATTAGTTGTTGGACATTCTGTTGCAGCGCCTGAAGTAAATTATTTATATCGTTAATCCTCTGATAAAGCTCCGTATACTCCTTAGGCTGTCTGAACACAGTACGTATTTTAAGCAAGGGAACTAATATATTTTGCTTTTATTATTCTAAATGAAATTGAACGTAATGAAAACAACACCGAACTTAAGACCTATTAGAACCCTTACCTAGAACATCCAAAATAACTGATTTAAGACCCTCAATAACTTCAGAACTTTTTCTATACTCGGAAATCAACCTAATACCCTGCTCCTCAATAAGTTTCTGGAGTTCATTAAGTCTCGTAGCAACATTGGACAATTGATTCGTGATATCAACAACCTGGTTAACATCGAGCGTCCTATATTCCTTTAAATCCATTGATACCTTTGCCAGGAGATCCACAGCATTCTCAACCTTACCCTGTATTGAGGATATGGAATCCCTATAGGCAATTAATGATGCTTCAATCCTAGTCAATTCCCTTAATGTATTGGAAAGCATACCAGCTAATTCGGCCATACTTTGTGGTGTTATTCCACTAATTAATTCCTGAGTCTTAATTAGGCCTGATAATGAGTTCTCAATCTCATTAACCCTACTCTCCAGGTTCTCAACTCTCGTATTAATATCGGTTAAGCTTCTGGATATTTGATCAACCTTATTACTGAGATTCATTAACTCCCTAAGTATTCTGGCTATTGGATCCTCACGCGGAGGCGGTGGTGCTGGGTAATAACTCATTGCATTAGACCAATTAGTAATTACTTAAATACTTATCTCATGATAATCAATTAATGACATACATATCTCCTAAGGCAAAAATACTAAGTAAAAGCATAAGTAGGGATGTCGTGATACTAGGACCCTCAGTAATTGGTGAAGGTACAATAATAGAGCCGCTTGTTGTAATAGGGCATCCCATTAGGTCGAAGTTAATAAGTATGAGGAATACGGATTTAGAGATTGAACAATTAATGAACGAGGTAAGTAATGGTACAGTAATCGGCAGGAATTGCATTATTAGGAGTAATGTTGTTATTTATGAAAACGTGGAGGTTCATGATGGTGTTGAAACAGGGCATAATGCATTGATTAGGGAGAATACGAAGATAGGGAGTAACACCAGAATTGGATCTGGTGTTATTATAGATGGGGATACGGTAATTGGAAACAACGTTAGTATACAAAGCATGGTATATATACCAAGGGGTACTGTGATAGGGGATAATGTGTTCCTGGGACCAAATGTAGTAATAACCAATGATAAGTATCCACCAAGTAAAAGGCTTGATGGCGTTAAAATAGGAAGAAACGCGGTCATAGGGGCTAATGCGACATTGATAGCTGGTGTCGAAATAGGGGAAAATGCCGTGGTTGCGGCTGGCTCTGTCGTAACTAAGGATGTACCACCAGGTGAGGTAGTTGTTGGCGTACCTGCTAAATCCATTTATAGTGTCGATGTTTTCATAAAGAAGAGAATTGAATATGAAAAGTCAGAGACCCCTTAATGCTCTCCTCAAATTCCTTGCCATCTCCTCAAATCTAGCGATATCCTGCTTGGCTAATGATGGCGGAACGACCTTTAATGCCTCCTCAAAGTGCTCAATATCAACAGGCCTTACTTGGTTAGAGTTGCTCCTAATTGTTTCTCTCAACGCAAGCATTGCAGCCTCTCTAACTAAGGCAGCTAGATCGGCACCTGTATAACCCTCGGTTCTCCTTGCGATGTCCTTAAGGTACTTATAATCGCTGTCCTTAACCTCATCAGATAATTTCAAACCCCTAATATGAACCTTAATTATTTCAAACCTAGCATTCTCATCAGGTGGTGGTACATACACGATTCTATCGAACCTACCTGGCCTAAGCAATGCTGGGTCTACTATATCCGCCCTATTTGTTGCTGCTATGACAACGACGTTCTTTAGCGGTGCTATTCCATCCATCTCTGCCAATAACTGATTGACTATTCTATCAGTGGCCCCACTATCAACCCTCAAACCTCTTGCTGGTGCTATTGCGTCTATTTCGTCGAAGAATATTACGCATGGTGCTGCCATTCTTGCTTTCTTGAATATTTCCCTGATTGCCCTCTCACTCTCCCCAAACCACTTACTCAGTATTTCTGGACCCCTAACAGCAATAAAATTCGCATTCGACTCCGTAGCCACAGCCTTAGCCAACAAAGTCTTACCAGTACCAGGAGGACCAAACAACAAAATACCCTTAGGCGGATCAATACCGAGCTCCTCAAAGTACCTGGGATACCTAAGCGGCCACTCCACCATTTCCTTAAGCTCCTGCTTAACATTATCGTAGCCACCAATATCATCCCAGTGAATCTCAGGAACTTCAACAATGACCTCCCTGAGAACTGTTGGTTGTATATACTTCATAGCCTCAAGGAAGTCCCTCCTCCTAATCCTAATCCTTGCTAATTGCTCTGATGGTATTTCTGACTGCTCAAGATCAATCTCCTTCTTCTCTATAGCCTCCCTAAGTCTTATCATCGCAGCCTCCTTAACAAGTGCCGCTAGGTCAGCCCCTGTATAACCATGAGTCATCTCTGCCAACTCATCAATACTCACAACATCACTATTAGGATCACACATATTCTCCTTAACATCCTCCTCAGTGCACAACGGCACATTCCTCGTATGAACTTGGAGTATCTCCTTCCTCGCATTCTTATCGGGCATGCTTATGTAAATTTCCCTGTCGAATCTTCCTGGTCTTCTTAGTGCTGGGTCTACGGCCTCCGGCCTATTGGTTGCTCCTATTACGATTACCTGACCTCTCTCCTGCAAACCATCCATTAGAGTCAATAATTGCGCCACTATTCTTTTCTCGACCTCGCCCGTGACCTCCTCTCTCTTTGGTGCTATGGCATCAATCTCATCAATAAAGATAATAGCAGGAGCATTCTTCTTAGCCTCCTCAAAAATCTCCCTCAACTTAGCCTCAGACTCACCATAATACTTACTCATGATTTCTGGGCCATTAATTGATACGAAGTAAGCATTGGCCTCAGAGGCCACGGCCTTCGCCAAAAGGGTCTTGCCTGTGCCTGGTGGACCTATGAGAAGAACGCCCTTAGGAGGCTCAATACCAAGGTGCTTAAATATTTCAGGGTGTCTTAATGGTAATTCTATCAATTCCCTAATCTTCCTCTTAGCCTCCTCAAGGTCACCAATGTCCTCCCAAGTAACCCTAGGCATCGCTAATTCCATCTCTCTAACTGGTTCCTCCCTAACCTGAACCTCGGTATCAATACCAACATACGCAGCTGGTCCTGGCGTTACACTCGTGACCATGAATCTAATGGAGCCTGTGTAATACGGTATCTCTATGATTGAACCCTTCCAAACAGGCTTACCAAGCAAGTAAGCCCTCTTTAGGTAATCAGGGTCAACCCTAATGTACTCACCCACAGGCGCTATTGTAACTCTTTGTGCAGATCTTAAATTCGCCTTCTTAACCTTAACAACATCACCAATACTAACACCGGCATTCTGCCTCAAGACACCATCCATCCTTATGTAGTCCTTATCCTCATCATCAGTGTAGGCAGGCCATACCTGGGCATAGGCACTACGCTTGTTACCAATTATTTCAACGTATTCACCAGGCTCAATGCCAAGTACCCTCATGTAACGTTGTGGTATCCTAACAATTAGCCTACCAACATCCCTAGTCCTGGCCTCTGCAACCCTAAGACTAACCTCATTGTTAGAACCCATGACTTATCCTCGTTATTTAATTCTTGTGATTAGCTTATATAATTATCTTTATTTTGCTCTCTCACTGGTTCAATACCATGCGTTTACTGTCGAATTCAACAACGCTAAAAGTTAAATAGGGTATAAAATAACGTATTCTGTGGGTAAGGTAGGCATTGTTGGATGGGGCATCTATATACCTAGGTTCAGAATAAGCACAAAGGAAATAGCCAGGGTCTGGGGTGATGACCCACTAAGGATTAAGGATCTTTATTGGGTTGAGGAGAGGAGTGTTGGTGGTCCTGATGAGGATGCCATTACCATGTCTGTGGAAGCCTCTAGAAATGCATTAAGGAGGGCAGGTATTGATCCTAAGGAACTGGGTTCAGTATTTGTTGGCACTGAGTCGAAACCCTATGCCGTTAAGCCAATAGCCTCAATATTAATTGATGCACTAGGAATGAGAAAACAATCCTTTGCCGTGGACATGGAATTCGCATGCAAGGCCGGCTCAGACGCAATAGTTAATGCAACAGGTCTCGTTAAGAGCGGTCTTATTAAGTATGGACTTGCAGTTGGTGTTGACCACAGTCATGGAGAGCCGGGGGATCACCTTGACTATACGGTGTCTGGCGGTGCGGCGGCCTATATAATAGGGTCTGATGGTGTTGCAGCTGAGATTGAGCATATATATGCATATAATTCTGACACGCCGGACTTTTGGCGTAGGGATGGCATGCCTTATGCCGTACATGGTGAGTCATTCACCGGAGAACCAGCCTACTTTAGGCATATTGTGAATGCCGCGAAGGCTCTAATGGAGGCGACGGGACTTAAACCAAGCGACTTTGATTACGCGGTCTTTCACCAACCAAATGCCAGATTCCCAGTTAGGGTTGCCCAAATGCTTGGTATACCCCTTGAGAAGGTTAAATTTGGCATTATTGCTGATAGAATAGGCAACACATACAATGGCGCTGTATTAATAGGTCTTGCAAACATCCTTGAAAATGCCAAGCCAGGTTCTAGGATACTCATGGTATCCTTTGGAAGTGGTGCTGGTTCTAATGCCTTTAGTCTAGTGACCACGGACTTACTACCTGAGAAGGTGGGTAGGGCTAGGACCGTTAGTTACTACCTTGAGAATAAGTCATACTTAGACTACGCCCTCTACTTAAGATTCAGGAACTTGATTAAGGTGTTTCAATAATATCGGTTTGTCGGTATCTTAATCTTTAAAAATAAATAGTTAAAAAACAACGTAATGCCTCGCAAGCAAACCGTTAGAATAGTGGAGAGGAAAAAGGAAATA
The DNA here is from genome assembly GCF_049966235.1 of Vulcanisaeta sp. Classification (NCBI taxonomy): domain Archaea; kingdom Thermoproteati; phylum Thermoproteota; class Thermoprotei; order Thermoproteales; family Thermoproteaceae; genus Vulcanisaeta; species Vulcanisaeta sp. The sequence continues at coordinate 48,529 of NZ_JBMFVA010000001.1, read as the reverse complement.
CTAGAATTATTAATTAAGGAGGGTGAGTTACCGACCAATGAAATTGTTAAGAAAACGAACTTAAGCCACAGCCAGGTCTTTTACGCATTAAAGCTTCTTCAGAGGGATGGATTAATTAGGGAGATTAAGAGAGGTAAGGTGGCCTACTGGAAGGCTTCAGATAATGCTCAGGAGGCGCTTAAGGCACTTGAGCAGGAGGTTAAGGAGGAGGTCATGGAGGGTGAGGAGACGACGGGGGAGACTTAGGCTTTTTAATTCAAGAATTAATGTAGTATTTGAATGATGAGGCGGGCAGAATCCGTAAAAATGACGAGACTGTCTCACACTGACTAAAATACTAACATTATTAATCGTCCATGATTGTTCACTAAAAGAGGAAGCGTTAATAAATGGGTAATTTACGCCAATGCGGAGTCTATGGAGAATTCCGTGAGTCGCGCTTCCTTGGGAATTGATTATAAGCTCCTTCGAAGGATTCCATACTTAATATTATTGGTTAAGTACGGCATTAATGATAGAGATTACGTGGCAATAAACCTAACTAGACTCGCTAATGATGTAGGCACAACACCACAGAATGTATTTAAAATAATAAATAGGCTTGCTGAGGACGATTTAATTATTAAGTCTACGATTAATGGTCAATTAGCGATTAAATTTTCCCAAAGGGCCTCCGAGGCTCTTCGATTCGTGATAGACACGATTAGGCATTACCTTGATGAGAGGCTGGTGATTAGACTTGTTGGTAATGTGGTCTCTGGGCTTGGTGAGGGTAGTTTCTACATGAGTCTTGATGGCTATGTTAAACAATTTATTGAGAAGCTTGGGTTTAAGCCATACCCAGGAACCCTCAATATTAGGCTAAAGCCCGAGTACATTAAGTACAGACTTTACCTAGACGCATTGCCAGGCATATACATAGAGGGCTTTAGTAATGGTGTTAGAACGTATGGGAGTGTTAAGTGCTTCAAGGCATCAATACATGGATTACCAGGTGCTATATTACTGATTGAAAGAACTCACCACGGTCTTGACACAATAGAGATAATATCGCCCTATAGATTAAGGTATGAATTAGGTCTTAAGGATGGTGATGAGGTTGAGGTATTAGTGAACCTATGAGCGTCTAAATTACTTACTAGAACAGTTAGATATTAATGTTATGTAAGCAAGGTCTTCAAGAACCTCAGCCCTATTAAGTGCTTCATACGGTGTTGAACCTAGTGTGACTAATCCATGATTCCTTAGAATCGCAGCAGTCACGCCCCTTCTAGACACTGCCTTACTAACGGCATTGGCCAACTCAGCACTTCCAGGTTTCAGGTAAGGCACCTCAACAACTTCACCAACGTATGATATCGCCTCACTAAGTGATAGGTCAATCTTAAGACCGGCTCTGCTTAATGCCAATATATTGGGTGGGTGAGTATGAAGTATAAACTTAGCATCATCCCTAGCCTTATAAATACCTACGTGCATCCTCCACTCACTGCTGGGATTGCTGCCGGATATGATTGTTCCATCAAGCCTAATCTTGACGATGCTCTGCGGCTTTATGAGTATCTTTGGCATCGATGTCGGTGTTATCAAAACCTCATCATTACTCAACCTAGCACTGGCATTTCCGCCAAGTAGGTCTACGAGTTTTCTTGCATATGCTAATCTAAAGATCTCAACAAGTGATCTTCTTAATGATGTTTCGTTCATATAAAGACGGTATATTATTAGGGTATAAAAATATGTTCTAAATATAGTTAAAACGTATAAGTACATGGCCATATAATAAAGGATTGATGGGGTATATCGATGCCCATACACACATTGTATTTAAGGAAACAATAACTGAGGAATTACTTAACTTTGCATTAAGGGAATGGGGTGCGCCTCGTGAGACGGTACTAATGGGTGTTAAGGACGTTGTTAAGATACTTGATGATGCGAATATTGATTATGTAGGTGTTATGGCATTTCCATCGAGAAAGCTGGGTATTGCCAAGGAGGATTATGCAATAAGGGTAATAAACGCAGTTAGGGATTACGCGGATAGATTTGCGATAATAGGTGGTGTTGAAGCTAATGAGTTGTCCATAGAGGATACTAGGCACTGGCTTGAGAGACAGTATGAGGCGGGTATTAGTGCAATTAAGGTTCATCCACCGCACATGTGGCTGAAACCGAACGCATACAGGCCGGAGGAGGGTGGATTAAGGCAGCTTGAGATTATTTATCAATTCGCAGTAGATCATGGATTGCCGGTCTACATACATACGGGTACGAGCGCATTCTCAAGGGCCAGGAATAAATATGGAGATCCAATATTCGTTGATGATGTCGCTGTGGATTTTCCAAGGCTAACGATTCTCGTATCGCATGTAGGTAGACCGAATTGGATTGCTACAGCATTTCAATTAATCAGGATAAGACCAAACATTTTAGCTGATCTTTCAAGTATACCTCCTAAAAGGATCCTGGACTACATACCAAGACTCGCTGAAATAAGTGATAAATCAATATATGGGAGTGACTATCCAGGACCTGGCGTCCATGATATAAAGGCAAATCTGCAGGAATTCCTAAATATATCAATGTCGAAGGAAGTGATAAAGAAGATAGTTGATGATAATCCAAGAAGGGTTCTGAAGCCGTTATCAAGAAATAGATAGAGCATGAGTAAAGGTAATTTAAGGTTTAAAAATACTATGAAGAAGTATTTATCTTGCGGGGGTGCCCGAGCCTGGTCAAAGGGGGCGGACTCAAGATTATAAGTGAGATATCCGCTGGCGAAGGCCTGCGTGGGTTCGAATCCCACCCCCCGCACCAAAAACCGAAGTTGCTTTTCGCGGTGCTGTGCGCCTTAATTTAATTATGTTAGTTCGTACTTATTTCACTATCTCTATTGTTAATACTATCGTACTTTTAGTTCAAACCTTTATCTTTAAATATGGCCTTTAATAATATTTCAATCTTAATATTCACATAATACTTAAAAAGTTCTCAAAGAATGTATTACCTAATGACAGATTTTATACTCCAAGCAACTACGTCCATATCCAGTGCCTTGTCCAGTATGTTGAGTGAGTTAATTCTTGCTATACCATCGATAATACTCTTCATAATAATAGCACTAATAGGTTATGCAATAGCCGTTGTTGTAGCCAGGGTAATTAAAAAGCTCCTGCCATCATTGATCAAGCAGGCTGGTTTGAGCCCTGAGATTGTTGGTATTATTGCTGGTGCCGTTGAGGCCTTCATAATTCTGATAGCGCTTGCTATAGCCTTCTCAGTGTTGAGTCTTGGACCTGCCACGGTTTGGGTTGCAATGATCGCTAAGTACCTGCCATCGCTTGCCGGTGCCATTATATTGCTGACACTGGGCTTATTACTTGTTGACTTATTGGTCGACTACATGCAGAAGAAGATGGGTGTTACAGATGAGTTACTTGCAACGATAATTAATGTACTTAGGTTCGGTCTTTACGCAGTGATAATAACGATAGCGGCTAACCTAGCCATTTTCTATTGGATACCTAACATAAGCCCATACCTATTCTACGATATAATAATAGCATCGATAATCCTACTATTCAGCTTCAGCATCGTTAATAAGGCAATTAACGACATTAGTAAGGAACACCCAGAGATGAAGGATATACTTGGTTATGCGAGGTTAATACTTTACGCAATATTCATACTAGTCACTGTAGCCATAATCGTGCAGCCCTTCGCTAACATAACACAGATAATATACGCTATGGCATGGGGTCTAGCAATTGCCTTTGGCATAATAGTAATACCGTTAATTTACGCTCTCGCTAAAAAGATTGTGCAGACATAATAGAATCGATGAATTTTACTCCATTAAAAATCTTCATTTTTTATTCTTGGTAATACACCAATCCTATTCTGAAGTTTTATGTATATTTTTATCCAATCAATCCTGAATATTATGAAGGCTAATGCTGTGAATGTAATTGCCATGATTATCTGGAACGTGGTTAGGCCAATGCTTGGTCTTAATATGCCGTATAATGATGAGAAGAGGAGAAGTTCTATTGGTATTTCTATTGAACTCTTTATTATTTTACCAATGAGTACGTACGCATTTAATCTTAATGGACTTATTAATGCAGCCCCGGTGCCTATGTATAGGTAATCATCAAGGGGCAATCCCGGTAATGCAGCCAAGATTATTACTAGTATCCATAATGGCGCCTTATTAGATAATAGTATTATTAGTTTCACGGCGCTGGTTCGTTTGAGGGGTCTTCGTAATGCATAGCCTAGAATGTATGATACGTTCTTAGAGACTGTCGCACCTAATGCCGTTATAATAATTGCTAAGGCTATATATAGGGTCGATGCTTTAGTACTAAGTAAGGTTAGTGATGCGTACACTGTATATGCCTCACCGAAGAATGGCACTGCATTACTTATGAAGCTTACGAATAAATCCATTATTAATATTGGTATTATATTCATTTACCAGGATTAAGTTTGAGTTGCTTTTAGGCTTTTTATTGAGAATACAGCAACACCTGCCGCAAGTGCTATTAATGCGATCCCCACGGCAAGGGGTACTGTGTTATAACTTATTGGTTGATTAGGCGCAACATTTAATGAGGCATTACTTGCATTTATTGGTACTATGCTCGATATCGTGAATGAAATACTACAGGAATTCGTTGAGGAAGCCAATTCATAAAGAGCCTGTGAATATGAGGCTGCTAGTTCATAGAGTTGTAATGCGGCTGTTAGGTCATTAATATTACCGGTTGAATTATACCTGGTTAGGTAGTAGTTGCCGAAGTCTATGTATGATACTGCAAGCATGGGGAATAAGCCGCACCTATTCTCTGCCTCATATGTATTGAATATTGCTAGCTCCTTGACGTAATCCGTAACATTAACCAGATACCCAGTGTTTATTTCTCCGTTTATTATCGGCGTAAATAATAGATGTAGCATGGCGTCATTACTCGATATAACATCAAGACTTTGCGCAAGAGCTAGTGGATAGAGGCCATTTTGGTAATTATTTTGTGCTTCCTGAACCTCTTGAGTTATTGAATTCATACCCTGAAGAACACTAGATACTCCAACCGCACTTGATAATGAGAGTGTGTACTCGGTTATTGATTGTGCATATACCAGGTACATGCTTGTTAAATCCTCAAGGTAAAACTCTGATAATGGTGCTCCACCCTTTATTGCATTCAGTACTGCTAACCAATCACCCAGTGTCTCTATCCTAGCCTTCGCATAAGCCAAGTTACTTATTGCGTCACTGATATCATTACTTGATAAGTCCTGAGCCGCGGCACTCAATGATTGTTGTGCATCAAAGATCCTATCATATATTCCAATTATTATATCTATGTTGGCTGTAGTCACGTTATAATGCTGTAGTGTATTTTCATAGTTCTGTAATTCAATGTTCAATTGATTAAGTAACCCACTTAGCTGCTGGCTTGTATAGTTCTGCATTTCGTCTTGGTAATAATTAATTAATCCCTGAAATCCAAGACTTGCTGCGGTATAGTACATGCTCTGATTTCCGTAATTAATCGCCTTCTTAATGTAATTAGTGACATTAGGATCTGTGGAGTTAATGGCACCCGTGCTAATTATCCTATTGTATATCCTCATCCATAGGAATTTCGTAACATTGACATAAGCCTGATTCTTAAGTACTTGTGTTGATACTGATGGTATTGAGAGATTGGCACCCGTGAAGTAATAAATGGCTTGTCTAACATCCATTACGGGTATTACATCAACACCTAAACTCTTTCCATAACTTATTAAGTTAATCACCTGACCACTACTGGTCTGATATATTTGTTGTCCATACGGTATCAACACTATTTCATAACCCTCCTGAGCCGCTGCCTCAATCTTGGACGGTAAGCCACCCACTGGACCTATTGAACCGTCGGGTAGTATCATACCGGTCATCACAACATCAGGATTTAACGTGTGATTCGTTATTAATGCCCACATTGCGACCGTCATATAGCCACTTGCTGATGGACCACCAATTTCGAGGGTTGTTGGTTCAACGTTTATTAAGAAATTGTACTCGTTAAATGGTTGATTTGCTAAGTATGTGGCGACCAATGCGGCTATTTGGGATGATGATAAGAACGTACCACTTTCAGCAGTTGGTAGTGGGCTTGAGGCAACATATACATAACCTGAGCCTGGTTTTATTGCCGTTATTGTTATATTTATAATAGCACCACTGTTGTTTGAGGACACAGCTAATGCATGCACAGTCAATGACCTAGTATATACGACGATTTGCTGCCACTCATCTGCCAGTCCAATTATTAACGAACTTAGTACTAGGGCCAACGCCATCAGTATTATGATACTTACTATCTTAAGGTCTTTGACCATACAATGTGATGATGCTCCCTTGATTAATAAAACTTACACACTTCACTAATCGAATTAATTTAAATGAGTAATTGTAAATTCTCACGCTAATAGTGATATTAACACGGCCTTAGCCGTGTGCAGCCTATTCTCCGCCTGATCCCAAACTACACTTTGTGGTCCATCAATAACATCATCAGTAACCTCCTCACCCCTATGTGCGGGTAGGCAGTGCATGAAGACAGCCTGAGGACCTGCCTTCCTCATTAATTCAGCATTGACTTGATAGGACCTAAATACCTTCTTCCTCTCCTCGGCCTCAGTCTCCATACCCATACTAACCCAAACGTCCGTATACACCGCATCAACCCCTCTCACGTCCTCAGTATTATCACTAATCATGATATTCGCACCAGTCCTCCTCGTATCTTCCGTAAGCAATTCAGCAAATTTAGTGGGCCAGTACTTTCTAGGTGATATTATCCTAACCTCCCAACCAAGTTTAGCGCCTATTATCATTAGAGAGTGGGCAATGTTATTATCACCATCACCAACAAAAGCAATTCTTAATCCCTCGAGTCTGCTCCTTACTTCCCATAGGGTTAATGCATCTGCCAATGCCTGTAATGGATGCTCTTTATCGCTCAAGGCATTTATAACAGGCACTACGGCATACTTAGCCATCTCGATTAATGACTCATGCTTATACACCCTGGCTGCGATGGCGTCCACGAACCTATCAACAACCCTCGCGGTATCCGCAATGGTCTCTCCACGGCCTAGCTGAAGCTCCTGCGGATTTGAGTAAATGACATGCATTCCCAACTGAGTTGCAGCCGCATCAAGACTTACCCTGGTTCTCGTACTTGGTTTTTCAAAGATCATTAAGAGAGTCCTGCCCCTCAGTATATCGCTATACCGCTCACCTTGGTAATACCTTGATTTAAGGTCTCTGGAGAGGTTTAGTAAGTACTTGATTTCATCGGTTGTGTAGTCCATAAGTGTTATGTAGTCCCTACCCTTGAGTGCTCTTACGTTTGTCACGGTAATGTATTATTGATAGGGTTATTAAAGCATGACCTCACGGCGTTAAGTTTTTATAGTAAGTGCTTTGTCATGTGTCGTGGCTAGGAATAGGGATGAGGTACTTAAGGTTCTTGAGAATTGGGGAGATTCAGTAACAAATAAGATACTTAGTAATGAGGAACCTGTTCTTGAAATACCATCACGAACATTAAGTAATACTATATGGGACTCTAAGAAGAAGATGCTTGTACTTGGTCCAGAAAAACTAAAGAGGAGATTCCTCGATCTTAAGGAATCTAAGAGGTTCATGCAGACAATGCTAATGCTTAGGCTTATTGTTCAAGCGATTAGGGAGGGTGTTTACCCAACAATAAGGGATCTCTACTATAATGGTAAACATACGATGGAGTTTAAGGCGGACATAATCAATAAGGTTATTAGGGAGAACACATGGGATGAACAGTCAGAATCAAATGCTGTTATTGAGGATATTGAAGTAGCCACTGGAATGCTCAGGGAGGAGATGGGGCTTTCAGCTGATGTTAAGGGTAAGGTCGTGGGCCCAATAATTGTAAGGTCTAAGGGGTTTGAGATAGATGCAACAAAGCTTGGTGATACTGCGTTAAGTCTTCCGCCGAATCCTGATGATCTCGATATTGTTAAGGTCGAGGCCAATTACGTATTAGTCATAGAGAAGGATGCAATATTTCAGAGGCTTAATAGGGAGGGTTTCTGGAATAAGGAGAGTTGTTTATTAATTACGGCTAAGGGTATGCCTGATAGGGCTACCAGGAGGTTTGTTAGGAGACTTAATGAGGAGTATGGATTACCCATCTATATATTGACTGATGGCGATCCATACGGGTGGTATATATATAGTGTCTATAAGAGTGGTTCGATAAAGCTTAGCTACGAGAGCGATAGGTTGGCAACCCCTGAGGCTAAGTTCGTGGGTGTTACGGCAACGGACATACGTACTTATAAGATAAGCGATGAATATGTGATAAAGGCTACGGATAGGGATTTGAAGAGGGCTCAGGAACTCATTAGGTATCCCTGGTTCCAGAGTGACCATTGGAAGAAGGAAATTGAGCTTTTCCTAAGAACTAAGAAGAAGGTTGAGATTGAGGCTTTATCAACACATGGTTTGAGGTTTCTTCATGATTACTTAACTGATAAGATTCATGGTGGTAAGTTTATTGATTAAGCCCAATTAATGCAGGAATAATGATTTTAAATGCGCAATTAGGCTATGCCGTATAATGCTAATTGATAATTATGGAAGACCCTGGTTGAAACTCAGGATTGTGGTGAACAGCGTATGTAATTATAGATGTATTTTCTGCCACTTTGAGGGTCAGGGCAAATTTCTGAGTAGGGAGTTAAGTGCTGAGGATATTGGTTTCGTGACTTCTGTGGCCAAGGATTTAGGTGTTGATGATTTCAAGATAACTGGTGGTGAGCCATTACTGCGTAAGGACATTGTAAAGGTCGTAGACGAGATTAGCAGGATTGGTCCTAAGGATCTTTCGTTAACGACAAATGGGTATTTTCTTGATATATATGCTGAGGATTTGCTTTCTCATGGTTTACGTAGATTAAATATATCGCTCCACTCATTAGATAGAAGGAAGTACAGTTTCATAACTGGTGTTGATGCCCTGGATAAGGTTCTTGAGAATATTGATTACGTGAGTAAACTGGGCTTTAGGCAGATAAAACTGAATGTTGTTGCCTTAAGGGGATTGAACACTAATGAAATACCAATGATGATAAGATTCGCCGCTAAGTATGGCTTCGTTCTTCAATTAATAGAGTTGATGCCCATGGGCGAGGGCTTTCCCGTATTTGCCAGATATTATGACGACCTAAGCGATATAATAAATTGGTTGAATAAGCATGGTAAATTACTAGGAACGAGGAAGGACCTTCATAATAGGCCGTTATACGAGGTTGATGGCGTTAGGGTTGAGATTGTAAAGAACTATAATAACCCAACGTTCTGCGCAGGCTGCACAACAATGAGGTTAACAAGTGATGGTAAATTGAAGACCTGTTTATATAAGGAACCCGTGGTTGATCTATGGCCATATATAAGAACTAGGGATAGAGAGGGCTTAATGAAGGCTATGATCTATGCAAATTCACTTAGGAAGCCTAATTTTGTAGAGGGTTCATCAGGTGATTTAAGTAGAATAAGGATTAAGGTGCGTATTGGGAACCTCGTGTACTAATACTACGCCTTATTACGTACTTAATGCCCCTATAATTACTTGTAAGTGTCACTGTTATTTCGATGGGAGATAGAACCTTCACTAACTCATTTATTAATTCATTAATTAAGTCCTCGTGATATACAATCCTGCCTTTAAATCCGTCTAAGTATTCCCTAAGACTATTCAATTCTATATAGATACACTCATTATTGCGACATAACGGCTTATAATCTATTTCAAGGTTATAATTATCAACACTATGATCCACCGGGCATATTGCTGAGAACGTGGTTTCAATGTGCACATTATCTACGGGTCCCGCCCTTATTGTAATACTCATTAAATGGACATTGTACTCTCAATATTTATGCATATCGATCTCTCAGTGCATAATTTCCTAATAACTGCCCTTAACTTATCAAGTTCATTCTCATTTATCCACACTTTAATAATCTCATTATTACCAGACATAAAGGTAACGGACCAGGTGTTGAACCTAGGTATTGAGGGTATTGGTATTAATCTCATGTTTATAATTCTAACAGTATTAATTACGGGCCTTATCCTCACCCTAGTTATTTGAAATAATGATAATTCAATCCTCTCGGAACCCCTTAGGGCTATGAATCGATCTGCATACATTATCACCTCATTCCTCTTAATGGCTTTCTTGGCAGCAACCATTATTAACGCAATGAATATTGGTGGTAATGATACGAGTACTACATCAATTATTGATTGAGTTATTATGAAGATGACTACGGCGCCAATAAGCATGAGAGTTATTACAATGCCCGCATATAAATTAATGATGTATGCTGGATCCTCAATGACATGCCAGAGTGGCCTATTCATTTAAGGAAATAAGAAACGTTAAATTATAAGGCTTATTCCATGAATTCGCTTACACCGGTCTTATTCACTGGCATTCTCCAGTCAATACCAAGGGTTCTCATGGAAATCCTGGGAACTATTGGCATCTTCCTCTTATGCTCAGTATTCAATACCCTACGCCATACGGTCTGTACAAGCTCGATAGGCTTGCCCGTGGCCTCAGCCGCCTCTTCGGTGTTCATCCTATAATCAATAAGTGCATGCAAAATTACATCAATGTCCTCATACTTCACTCCAAGCTCACCCTCAGCCGTCTGATCCTCCCAAAGCCTTGGGCTTGAAGGCTTGAAGGCAATGCTATCCGGCAAGCCCAGGTACTTACCTAGGTACCTAACCTGTGTCTTGTATAGGTCACCTATTGGTAATATGTCGACGCCACCATCGCCATACTTCGTGAAGTACCCAATTAACAATTCGCTCTTATCTCCAGTACCAACCACGACCTTGTTAAATCTATTGGCAAAGTAATAAAGTATGGTCATCCTAATCCTTGGAAGGAGGTTCCCGGTCGCTATTTTATCACTTTCATCAAACACAGGTATTGACTCGACGAAGGCGTTTCTTATTTTACCAATGTCTATATAGTAATACTTGATCTCCAGGTTTTCAGCAACATACTTAGCATCCCTTATATCCTCAGGTGGCGTTGTTTTATATGGTAGTATTAAGCCAATAACGTTATCCTTACCCAATGCCTTAACGAGTAGGTATGCCGTAACACTGGAATCAACACCACCGCTAAGACCTATAATGGCGCCGGTGGTCCCTGAATCCTTAACATATGACTTAATGAAATCAATTATTCTCTGTGTTACGTAATCATAATCAATGCGTACTAGGTTTTCAAGTGTTATTCTAGGCACATGAGTTCAGTCACTAACGACTTATATTGCTTACTCATTTTACAAAATGGAGTTTGTATTTTTAATTCCCCGCGCTCATTATTACTTAATGCTTAGGATACACCTGCTTCAATATAGCAGTAAATTGGGTGACGTGGACTTTAACCTGGGCAGGTTAATCAAGGCCATGGAAACACTCTGTGTGGGTGATGGGGCAGATCTAATAGTGACGCCGGAGCTTTACTTACCAGGTTACATGTCTAAGGATATGTTCTTCCAAATTGCCGAGCCGATAAGTGGCAAGACCATTACGAAATTAGCCATGGAGGCTAGAAGGAGAAATTGTCACGTGATTGCTGGATTTGCTGAGAGGAATGAGGATACTCACGTACTTTATAATACAGCAGTTGCCGTAGGCCCTAATGGAGTATTAGCGGTATATAGGAAGAGACACTTGCCGTCATATGGCATATTTGATGAGTACAGGTATTTTGGGATTGGTAAGGGCGACATACCCGTCATTAGTATTAATGGACATAAGGTCGGGATAGCGATATGCTATGATGCTTTCTATCCAGAGGTTTCGAGGGTTATGATGCTTAGGGGTGCCGAGGTTCATGTATACATAAGTGCTGCACCCGATATGTCTAGGCTTCATTTTGAAACATTTATGATAGCTAGGGCACTGGAGAACGTGGCATACACAGTCTATGTTAATACGGTTGGACAGTACGATGGTCTTGGATTCTTTGGAGGTAGTCACGTAGTTAATCCACTAGGTAATGTTCTCATTAAGGCTAAGTATTACGAAGAAGATATGAAAACCATTGAAATAGACCCAAGTGATATTGCTAATTATAGGAGTCATAGGCCAATACTCAAGGATCTTGATCCAAGCGATGTGGATCTTGTAGTAAAGGCTCTTGCTGAGTACTTAAATCCAAAACTACCAATAATCAAGACTAAAGAGAAGGAGGTGACTACAGTTAGTAATTATTAACGCAATGAAGATAATGCTTGATTAAATATTTTAATAGTATTTCATTTACCTTAGTTGATTAACTATCTCTATTAATGCATCGCCGAATTCCTTAGTACCCAGTGGCTGAACACCCATGAACCTGGCCAGATCCTGAGTTACCTTCTTCTGATTAATGGCCTCTGTTATTGCCCTATCAATTAAGTCAGCAGCCTCCCTCCAACCCATGAACCTAAGCATTAACTCACCAGCCCTAATTATACCCGTTGGGTTAGCCACATTCTTACCAGCGTACTTAGGCGCTGTACCATGCACTGCCTCGAACATGCCGCCAGTATCACCAACATTCGCGCCACCAAGTACTCCAATATCGCCTATGAGGGCTCCAGCGGCATCACTTATGTAATCACCATTTAGGTTGGGCGCCAGTATTACGTCGTAATTCTCAGGCCTTGTGATTATCTGCTGGAACATGTTATCGGCAATTCTATCATTAACGAGTAATTTACCAGGTGGTACCTTACCACCATACTGCTTATTCATCTCCTCCTCAGTAACTATGTAATCCCTAAATTCCTTAAGGGCTACTTCGTAGGCCCACTCCCTGAAGGCGCCCTCCGTATACTTCATTATGTTGCCCTTATGCATTATTGTTACGGACCTCCTCTTATTCTCAATGGCGAACTTAAAGGCAAACCTAGCAACTCTCTGTGTCTTATACTTACTGATGGGTTTAATGCCTATTCCAGTGTCATCCTCAAGATCAACCTTCAGTTCCTCCTTAAGAAACTTCCTTAACTTAGCAGCCTCCGGACTATCCCAACTCCACTCAATACCCCTGTATAGATCATCAGTATTCTCCCTAATGATCACTAAATCAACTCTCTCAGGGTGTTTAAGTGGTGATTCTAAACCAGGCATGTACTTAACAGGCCTGACATTAGCGTACGCATCCAGGAGCATCCTAATGGCCACGTTTATTGACCTCCAACCACCACCAATCGGAGTCTCCAGCGGTCCTTTCAGGATGACCCTGTACTTCGTGATGAGGTTTATGGTCTCCTCCGGGAATCTATTACCGTATATCTTCTCAGCCTCTTCACCTGCATAGGCCTTAACCCACTTAATCTCTCTTGAGCTGCCGTAAGCCCTTTCAACGGCCTTATTAATTACCTTAATAGCCACATTCGTTATTTCGGGTCCTATTCCATCACCTTCAATATAAAGAATTAGTGGCTTATTGGGGACATTCCAGATACCGCCCTGAACCACGATTGGTTCCCCATCCTCCGGTATCTTAATCCTAGATGCCATCTCTATTTACGTAATTACTACGTTTTTAAATCTTTCAATAATCGAGGAATAATGTGAGTAGAGGAGGACCAACATTATACATTACTGGTCTTGGACTAAGCCCTAGGAATATTACAACTGAAGCGTTAGAGATCATGAGGCTCGTCGATGTGGTTTTCCTGGAAACCTATACGTCAAAGGGTCCCGTAGAATTCATGAACTATTTGAGAAGTATTAGGAATGATTTAATCCTAGTTTCAAGGGAGGATCTAGAGAATAGGAATGGTGATGTCATAATGAGGGAGTTAGAAAGGGGGCATGATGCTGCACTTCTTGTTTTTGGTGATCCCATGATAGCCACGACACATGCGGCAATTGCCGTAATTGCCAAGAAACATGGCTTTAATGTTAAGATTGTGAATTCAGTAAGCATAGTTTGTGCATTACTTAGTCAGCTTGGTTTATCACCGTATAAACTGGGTTCCATAGCCACAGTGACCTACCCTAGAATGGGCGTGCTTAGTACTAGGGCTTACGATGTGTTGGGCGACAATCTTAAACGTGGGCTGCACACGATATTATTACTTGATATTCGGGATGATGAAGGCTTTATGAGTGCTAATGAAGCGGTTGATATACTCAGGAGGTTAGAGGAGGAGAGGAAACTAGGCATTGTTAATGAGAGGTTGTTGGTTATTTATGTGGCTAGGCTGGGCTGGGTTGATCATAGGATTGTCGTTTCCACAGTAAATAATGTGCCCGATATTGGTGATACTCCACATACTATCGTTATACCTGGGTTATTAAATCCCGTTGAGGTTGACTATTTAGTCCATGTGTTAAATGCGAGTAAGGATTTCGTTGATAATCATCAAAGATTTATTCATAGTCTTACTGTGGAAAATAAATGATTGTTCATAATTATTCCTTGAAATTTCTTAAGTTTCTCGGTAGGTTTATTGGCATTTTTCGGAATATAGTTTATAAGGAACTGAATTTCACAATCCTTGTGAAACTGAATAATGCGTTTATCACCAAAGGCATAGAGCAAGGCCTTAAGTGGTTTATTGCATACTCATTGATTACGCTACTGAGTATATACACGATTATTATTACGAGAAGATCTCTCATAAAGCTATTCCATGAACACATAAATACAGTAATACTAAGATATAGGGATGAGATTGACGATCCATAACCCATCAATGAGGTACATCCCTGCGGAATATTACTGCGCCATTATCCTTTCTCCTAATCTCCACGACCCTATGATAAGGTATGTACGTCTCCTTACCATCCCTACTCACAAACATAAACCCATCCCTACTTATCACAGTTATCCTAGATAATTCCAAAACCTCCTCATTATTAGGCGACCCTCTTGATACGTAGATGAGTACGTAATTATCCAACTGGTTTGTCCACTTTAATTTATTGAGTATATCCCTTATAGTTACCATTCACCTTTAGAGGAGGAGCATTATTATTTAATACTGACTATACAATGTATAATGAAATCTTAATTAAGTAGTCGATCTAGCGGTTAGTGATGGTTGGTCCCTGCGTATTCATAAGCAGGAGTAACTTACCTTCGATAATATACACGGAACTCAATAAACTACCTATAGAGATTAGGATGTGGAAGGAGACAGGTCCTATGTGGGGTAAACAAGCATCACCACCAAGGGAGGTTTGGGTCGATGCATTTAAGAACTGTGTTGGTGCTATTGTGACTTTAGGCGACATTATTGATAGATCCCTACTTAATGAGGCAGAGAAGTTGTTTGTGATTAGTACGTATAGTGTTGGTGTTGATCACATAGACGTTAAGGCAGCCACTGAGAGGGGAATATACGTAGCGCATACACCTGAGGTGCTTGTTGAGGCTGTGGCTGACCTGGCAATGGGCCTATTAATAGCACTGGGCAGGAAGATAGTCCTGGGCGATAGGCTTGTCAGAATAGGCGGTATATATGATAAATGGGGTTGGCTTCTTGGGACTGATGTTCATAACGCTACATTGGGTATAGTGGGTTTAGGTAATATTGGTACGGCATTGGCCAGGAGAGCCAAGGCATTCGATATGAAGGTTATTTATTGGTCAAGGACTAGGAAACCACACATAGAATTTGCACTCGGTATTGAGTATAGACCCCTTGAGTCAGTACTTAGTGAGTCAGACTTCGTGGTAATAACGATAGCCGCAACTCCAGAGACCAGGCACTTAATTAATGAGGAGCGAATAAGGCTCATGAAGAAAACTGCCTATCTAATAAATGTGGCTAGGGGCGACATTGTGGATACCAATGCCTTAGTTAAGGCGCTTAAGGAAGGTTGGATAGCAGGTGCTGCATTGGACGTGTTTGAGGAGGAACCCTTACCAAGCACGCACGAATTAACTAAGTTTGATAACGTTGTATTAACGCCACACATAGGGTCTGCGACTTATGAAACAAGGGAGAGAATGGCGGAAATCGCGGTTAGAAACCTCATTAATGTATTAATGGGAAAAAGACCCCTTTACTTAGCTAATCCTGAGGTTCTCTCAATTAGACCATTACAGGCCTTGATATGATTTATGGTGAATAGCATTTATTAGTTTAGGCATAGATCACTAAGAAATATAGTTATGGAGTCATATAATGTGGCAAGATTAAGGAAAGTTACGAAGAATAATAGGCCAATTCCGGATAATAAGCATTTATGGGCTGCAGTAGCTGTTATTTATAATCCCTGCCTTAATGCAATCCTCATAGGTAAGCGAACGGAGAATCCGACGGATCCATGGAGTGGCGATGCGGCATTCCCTGGCGGTAGATTTAATCCAAGTAAGGATAACGATTTAGTGGAGACTGCGATTAGGGAGGCCAGGGAAGAAGTGGGGCTTGACCTTATTAGGGATGCCGATTTATTGGGCGTTTTAGATTTTTTCTCACCAAGTAATGCACCGAACATTAGTGTGGTGCCCGTAATATTCTCGCTAAGGGATTGTAATCCTAAATTAACGATAAATAAAACCGAACTATCAAAGGTATTTTGGCTAAGGATTGATGACATTACCAAGCATGTTAATATAAATGTTAATATAAAGGGTTTTCCAAGACCTGCAATAATTATGGAAGACGTAATAATATGGGGCATGACTTACAGAATACTACGCAGATTACTGAAAGAGGCCTTCAGCATAAACCTACCAAAGGATCCAAGAGACATTGACTAGGTGCTTCCATGAATTATCTAGGCTCGCACACCATTATTAACCGTAATGGTGAACCCTCAGCTCCTCTGATCTTAAGTGGCATGAATATGAATAATCCCTCACCATTCTTGCATGTACTTAATGCACTATCTAGGTTAGTAACGCCCTCAATTATGTATATGCCATTTGACAGTAATTTATAATGCACGTAGGCAACATCATCCTTAGGAACCCTGGGTGGGTATGGATAACCCTCCTTACCCGGCCAACCAGCTATACTCAGTGCCTCAATACCCACAACCCTAATTCCCTTGCTTACTAAGTAATCGGCTCCGGATCTATCCAGGTATGGCCAATTATAGAGGAATTCCTCAGTACCCCAGGCTTTAGAGAAGCCCGTGTAAAGCATTACTGCGTAATTACGCTGTATCCTATTATCAAATCTCCTCAGGTCATCCACAGTGATGGCCTCACCATTCCTCTTGTAACTTAGGTCAAGTACTACGCCGTAAGTCATGAAGTCCATTAATGGTAATGACTCTGCAGTTAAGCCATTTGGTACGAAATGTCGTGGTAGGTCTATGTGTGTACCACTGTGTAACCCTGCAGATATTTTTGATAGTGTTGATTCACCGTAACTTCTCCCAACCTTAATGTACTCATGCATAAAGGGTGGGTCACCAGGGTAAGTGGGCATTCCATTATATAGTTCGTGGGTTAGGTCTATTAGTATGAGTTTCTTACTCATTAACTGATTAATTAACTCCTTTAGGGTTTGCGACATACCGTGCTAATTATATACTACGGACTTAATACGCATTTCCTCTAGTGGCTCAATAACCTATATAGTGATTAAACCCCTTAGAGTGTTTAAACATGATATAACGATTATTAATGAATTGAAAACACTACACATATCTGGTTTATTAAGAGGAATACATCCATGACCATTGATGAAGGCCGTTACGGTAATTCCATTGGTTAAGGATTCATTGGCATTAAGGGATATGCCTAAGCCATCACCAAAGCGATACCAAGTCCTATTGAGCCCAATTGAGGTAGGTGTTTGTGGTACTGATAAGGATATCATTGAGGGAAGGTACGGTGCACCACCACCGGGTGAGGAGTACCTTATTCTTGGTCATGAGTCTGTGGCTGAGGTTGTTGAGCTTGGTGACGATGTTGATAACGTGAGTGTCGGTGACATAGTCGTACCAACAGTAAGGAGACCGATAACGTGCACCCTACCAATAACTGAGGTGGATTACTGCCCAAGAGGTACATATGCGGAGCACGGCATATGGTACTTGCACGGATTCGCCGCTGAGTTCGCTGTAACGGATTCCCAGTACCTTGTTAAGGTACCTAAGGAGGCCGTCGACGTTGCTGTGCTTACGGAGCCCCTAAGCATTGTTGAGAAGGGCATTGACTTGGCATTGAGGCTTGGTAAAGCTAGGTTCGAGTCCTGGAGTCCAAGGAGGGTTTTGATAATGGGTGCTGGGCCTATTGGTATGTTGGCATTAATGGTTATGAGACTTAGGGATTTCGTCGACATAACGGTAACAGCTACGAGACCCTACGACAGTCTCAAGGCGAAGCTTGTTAGGGAGATAGGCGCAACCTATGTTAATACGAACATTGATCAAATAAATGGTGATTTCGACATAGTAATTGAGGCAACGGGCTCAACAAGCGCGGCATACGATGCACTAAGGCATCTAGGGGCTGATGGCGTGGCAGTATTACTGGGGATATACCTAGATAGTAAGAATGTTAATATTAGGCCGTTACTGGATGATTGGAGAAGGAATAAATTAATTATTGGTGCGACCAATGCCAGTATAGGGGCTTTCGAAATGGGTGTTGCGGACCTCGTTAAGGCTAAGTTCGAGTTTGGAGGTTGGGTTAGGAAGTTAATAACTAAGGAGGTAACACTTGATGAGTATGAATACGCATATAACTGGGGTCATGAGGATATAAAGTCCGTGATCCAAATAAGGAGTTTATAAACCACGATTTGACCAGTCCATGATTAGCCTACAATGAGGAATACCTCTTCATTAATAGTTCTCATCTAGATTGATTAAACTTTATTAGGGTTTCAATAATCTAGGAATTAATGGTTCTTAATCTAAGAGTGTTTACGATAGCCTTAATGGTCATCGTTGCTTTCTTAGCATCAATCTTCCTGCTTTCCATCGCTAGTGGTACATCAGCAAAAGCTGACGGCCAGGTGGGTCCCAGTGCGGTTAATGTTGCATCGTCAATTAACATTGACATGCCGATCTATGTAGTCGGACCGACGACGTTAGTACAGGGACTTATAAATGCTGGCGTTAATGGATCTCTGATTAAATTAATAACCATAAATCAATTATCAACCTTACCAAACGGTAGTGCTGTGCTTATTGATTGGTCTCTGATTGAACAAAGTCTCATTATTAATAAGAGTGGTATAGTCCAGGTAAATACTAATTCCATAATCTTTAAACTAATTGAGAGATTGATTAATCATGATGATTTAGTGATTATCCATACAACCGATGTATCTAAAGATTTCGTTATTGTAGAGACCTTGGCATTGGCGTGGGCTAGGGCTTATAATGAAAGAGTAGTGGTGTACCCGGTTATTAGTGGTTATTATGTATCGGTCTTTGAAGGTAGGAATGCCTTGGTATTCGGTAGTGGTTATGAGGCTAAGGACGTGGTCGGCATGGTTAATTACTACCAAGGTGTAATTGATGTATGGAGACACAAAGCTGAAATAAGCCAAGCATTATCTCTCGGTATTTATGGACCGTATGGACTGCAAAGTGCGTCATTGACGAACATCGACCCTTGTCAGGAGTATGTTCAGGAGGCTAGTAGCTTGAGTGGTGTGGTCTTTGATTACCAACCCTATTATGGTGGTGTTAGTACCGAGGCTTTCAGTAATGGTAATGGCACCTTCTTCTACGATGCATGCATATTCGTGTTTAATGGAACTGGGGAGCCGTATAAACCAGCCGGTGCTGGACCGTACTATCCCGTAGCTACCGCCGCGTGGATGGCTTATGTGTCATCAAGCACGATTATCAATAATGACGGCTACATAAACTACTTCATAGGTACAATGGACCATAATCCAGGGTGGTTCGATCATCAAAACGGTTATAATTCGTATCTGGGGATACCCGTCAATTCATACCTTGAGTATGAAAGTGGAGCAAATCCGGTATCATCAACATCGCCTAATTATGTTAAGTCATTCACTGTAAACTTTGGGGCTAGTGGTATAGTCATAGCATTACCAGTGGAGTACACCGAATCTCCATCGTCTACGGAGATTATTTACAAGAATACGGCACCGACTACTAATACTGCTGTGGTTAACAATACCTGGTGGTTTTACATGGGTGGTAACCAGCAGGCTAATCAAGCCTACATGGTTGCCTTTGCAGAGGACGCTGATGAGTGGGTGTTACCACAAGGCCTCAACACCCAGCAAAAAGCCACATTCTACAATGAACTTGGCATTAACCTAGTAACTTCTATTCGAGACATCCCATGCACCGAGTGGATTTACAACTACGAAATAATCTGGGCAAAGCTATTATGGGTACTCCAATACAATCCAGGTGCATTGTCACAAGTAAATCATAATGTTTCCATGCTGAGTTCACAAAGTCCATACGCCATAACAGGGATTTCATCACGCACAGTGTATATACCGTATATTTGTGGCGGTTAAACGCTGCTCATGATGACCATGGCTAATAAGTTAGATATAAGTTAAATAACGGTCCCGAATAGCCTGGCTTGATGAGCATTAGGTTAAGGCTACCTATGTAATACAGAGACGATATGGTTACAGACACAGTGGAGCATAGATATTATACCGCAATCATTGCATGAAGTGGCAATCTATGTAGGTAAATTATTAACTCGGACGTAACATACGGACAATATATAGTATCATCATGGCTGAAATCATGACTGAATTGTTAGGAGGTATTTTCTAGCCCTTTTGTAAGTTTAGTGATTTTACTTTTAGTATTGTCATTGGATTAAGAGTAATCCACGAATTCATCCTCACGGAAGAAGAACCTAATTTCTCTTTCAGCTTCCTTAGGACTATCACTTGCATGCACTAGGTTGAATAATGCCCTCTTCTCTAGGTTCGCCAGGTCTGGGCTATCCACTGAGTAGTCTCCTCTAATTGTGCCTGGTGGTGATGAGTATGGTGTTGTTGAGCCGACGATCTTCCTAATAACTTCAACGGCTCTATTGCCTTCGAGAGCCATTACGACTATTGGACCCATTGATAGGTAGTCAGCGAGCCAACCCCTAATTATCTTCCCAATCTCCACTGGATCGTCAGTGCCCAAATCAACCTTTGGATCCTTCCCAATCTCTGAGTAGGACTTCAGGGACTTACTACCCACTGAGCGTAGCCAATTCTCATCACTTGGGTAGAACTTGGCTGCCTCCTCCTTGCTTAGCCTTATCATTTTCATGGCAATAATCCTTAATCCAGCTCTCTCGAACCTGTTGATTATTTCTCCAATCAATCCCTTTTTAACGGCATCCGGCTTTACTATTACCAGTGTTCTCTCAATCATATTACGAATCGATAACACTAATGCTCTTTAAAGTTTTATGATCCTAGGGAAGTAAAGCTTAATGGGGCAATTAATTTAGGAACTTGATGAGTGAGTCCAGTAGGTTATATGGAGAGGCACAGAGGGTTCTTGTTGGTGGTGTTAATAGTCCTGTTAGGGCCGCGATTAAGCCATACCCGTTCTTTGTGAAGGAAGGTAAGGGTCCATATCTCTTTACTGTGGATGGTTATCGATTGATAGATTACGTGCTTGGTTACGGTCCATTAATTCTCGGTCACTCCCCAGAGCCTGTTGTTAAGCAAGTGATGGAGCACCTAGGCAAAGGCTGGCTTTATGGAGCACCAACGGAGGTTGAGGTAGCGCTAGCGAAGAAAATAGTGGTTCATTTTCCAAGTATAAAGAAGGTTAGGTTTGTTAATAGTGGTGGTGAGGCCGTCTCAGCAGCGATTAGGTTAGCACGTGGATATACTAAACGCAGAAAGATATTGAAGTTTGAGGGTTGTTATCATGGTGCCATTGATTACGTGCTAGTTAAGGCAGGTAGTGCGGCAGCGCATTTTGGAACTCCTTCATCGGCCGGAGTACCTGAGGATGTAGCTAAATTAACTCTTGTGGCTAAGTACAATGATTTAGATAGTGTGGAAGGAATAATGAGGAACGAGGGTAATGATGTTGCCGCAATAATTGTTGAACCTGTAATGGCTAATTATGGGGTAATACCACCCAGGGAGGGTTTCCTGAAGGGACTTAGGGAAATCGCGGATAAGTACGGAGCCTTATTAATACTTGATGAGGTGGTCACTGGCTATAGACTTGGCCTTGGTGGTGCTCAGAGATATTACGGCGTTAGTGCCGACATAACTACACTGGGCAAGATAATTGGCGGAGGATTCCCAGTGGGTGCTGTGGGCGCTCGTGATGAAATAATGGAATTATTATCACCAAAGGGCCCCGTTTTTAATGCCGGTACATTTAATGGACACCCAATATCAATGGTTGCTGGGTTAGCCACTATAGAGGTTCTTGAAACCACGAATGCCTATGATATTGCTATTAACGCATCACGTAGGTTAGCTGAAGGGCTTAATGACATACTTAGTAGACTAGGTATTGACCATGTGATTAATTGGGTACCAACCATGTTACAGGTATTCTTCACTAGGGGTGAAGTTATTGACCATGAAACAGCCAGTAAATCAAATGCAAAGCAGTACCTTAAGCTCCACGAGGAGTTATTGAAGCGTGGAATCTTCATAGCGCCCAGCCAGTTTGAGGCTGTTTTCACGAGTTCAAGCCATACCACTGAAATAATTGAGGAGACATTAAGACACATGGAGGATGCTGCTAAGGTCCTTAAGCAGGTCTAATTGTCATTATTCCTTTACTACTTCCATTAAATAACTCCTTAATTTCTTAACGGTAGTCTCATCACCTACTTCCGCGTATCTCCTCATATTTTCTAAATAGTTATGCATGATCTTCTTAACCAAGGACCTACTCATGGCATCAATAATGGCCTCAACATTATCACTCCTTCTTAATGCATTTAGCGCCTCCTTAACCTCCTCCTCCCTGATATTCTCAACAAACCTCATAACATCCCTAATTACCTCATCAGCATCACTACGCATAATTAATCTCATTATTCTCTCAGTCTCATTATTGATCTCCGACAGTTTCTCCATTATATTGCTCCTACCATTAACATACTTTAGATAGGGTTCCCTTAAATCCTCAAGCCTAATAATCCTGACATGACCGTTGCCCTGCACCTTAATGGCACTTGGAGTTGAAACATCAATTACCAGGTTTGGCAGTGAATAGTCAGTTGCATTGAGGTTAATTAGTGGTGATTGTACTGACACTGCAGTAATTAGTATGTCGTATTTATTAGACGTTAATTCACTCATTAATGATTCAAGACCCAATAGCCTTATTGAGTTTCCAAATTCATATCTAAGTTTATCCAGAGTCCTATTTATGACTGTTATGTTACTATAACCGCTCTTAATAAGCTCCCTAGCAATACCCCTGGCAACCTCACCACCACCAATGATAAGTACATTACTGTCCTTACTTATACTCCTTATTATGTAGTCCGACAGGAACTTCACGAATGATATATCGTAAAGATCATACTTACGCCTAAAATTCTCCCCAAACCTAATTGCTGATTCAAACAATATCCTTAGCCTTAATGACGGTTTACCTACACCATAAGCCCTCTTAACCTGGGACAGTATCTCCCTTTCTCCTAAAAACATTGAGTCGAGGCCTGCCGTTACTAATAATAAATGCTTAACGGCATCTAAATCATAGAGAATCCTAGGCTTAATCCCAGCCTTCTCATTAATTAACTTAATTAGTATATCCTCATCCTCATCTCCATCTAGGTAAAACTCAATCCTGTTGCAAGTCTCTAGTGCTATTACTGAGTCATAGAATTTATACAACTTAACTAATTCATCATTTGTGAAATAGGCCTTAGCTAATGTATTGAGGTCGTAATCCCGATAAGTCATTACCAATGCCTTAACCTTAACCATTCATAATCATCAAGCATTAAATATAATACTAATTTAAGCATTGTTTCAGGTGACAACGTAAAATAACAACGCTAAACATAACATAAAAACTAAATAATAAGCCCTAGTTTTAGCTTTCCGTGGGTATGGTAAATGATTTAAACGAGGTACTGAAATACGCTGACAATCAAAGAGATTTCGTAATCACACTATACAAGGAATTCATACCAATAAAGGCACTAGCTCCTGAGAATGGAGGTGATGGTGAGTGGGATAGGGCTAATTACCTATTGAATGTGGTTAGAAAATACTTTGATGAGGTTAAGGTTGTAGAGGCTTCTGATAACAGGGTTAGTAGGGGTTCAAGGCCGAACATAGTAGCCCTGATAAAAGGGCTTGATATGTCAAGGACCTACTGGGTTATTGCACACATGGATACTGTGCCCGAGGGTGATAGGTCTTTGTGGAGTTATGATCCATTTAAGGCCACGGTGGTTGGTGATACTATTTATGGCAGGGGTGTTGAGGATAATGGACAGGGAATAGTCATGGGAATCACCGTTGGTAAGGTGCTTAGGGAGCTTGGTATTAAGCCACCAATTAACTATGGACTTATACTGGCAAGTGATGAGGAGGTTAATAGTAAGTACGGTATTCGGTATGTTATTGATAAGGAGCCGAATCTAATAACAGGTAGGGACTTAGTTGTTGTGCCTGATGCTGGTAATGCTGATGGCACAATGATAGAGATTGCCGAGAAGGGAATACTTTGGGTTAAAGTGACTGTTTACGGGAAGCAAGCACATGCCTCGCTCCCTGAGCTTGGCCTCAATGCCTATAGGCTTGGTAGTGAATTAACGCTCGAAATAGACAGGAAGTTGCACGAAACGTTTAACCATGAGGATGCCTTATTCATACCACCGAAGTCGACCTTTGAACCAACTAAGGTAGAACCTAATGTAGGGAATGTAAACACAATACCCGGTAGGCACGTATTCTATATTGACTGTAGGATATTGCCTAAGTACAACATCGATGATGTTCTTAAGGTTATTAAGGATACGGCAAGTAATTACTGTAGTTCACATGGTTGTAGGGTCGATATTGAGGTTATTAGTAGGGATGATCCCGTGCAACCAACCAGTGCAGATAGTGAGATTGTTAGGAGACTATCTAAGGCAATAAGAGTTGTCAGAGGACTAGAGCCCAGGTTAATGGGTATCGGTGGTGGTACATACGCACGTTACTTAAGGGCCCGAGGTATACCCGTGGCCGTTTGGATGACCTCCAAGGAAACGGCTCATGCACCTGATGAGCATGTGCTCCTTACTGATGTTATAAATGACATAAAGACTGTAGTGGTGTCATTATTTACGGAACCATAGTAAGTACGATCCATACCCTTTTAAATCCATAATTCTCTAACCTAACCGTAGGTAAAAATGAGGGCTTTAATAACACTTGAACCATATGCAAGGAGTATAAACCCATACGATTTACTAGCTAGGATTAACTGTGGTCAAATCGTTGAGTGTGGTCGTAATAAATGTATTATTGACCTGAGCGATTGCGATACAAATATTCTAACAATGCTTAGGGATATTAACTATGTTGGTCATATATCGATAATAGATCAAATAATTAGTAGGGACCTAGATACCCTATTCGTAGTGGCTAAAGAGACGTTGCTGGGCCTTATTGGTAATGGAGATGGTACATTTAAGGTCGTTGTTAGAAGGATGGATAAGAAGTACCCAGTGACTAGTATCGAGCTTGCAAAAAAGCTTGGTGAATACCTTGCTCAGTTCGCTAGGGTGGATTTGGAGGATCCTGATTACATAGTGTATGTTGAGGTTAGGGATGACTCCTTCATAGTTGCTCATTCAACAAGAGATTTATTCCGTAAGAGGAGGGAGACAATACCGAGTGATTGGGTGAATCGTGTGGTTGGTATTGTTGATGGTCCTAAGGAGGTTTACGAAGCGATGGATCTAGTACAATTAAGTCATGCATTAGGTATTGAGATTAGGTTAATAACTAATCCATTAATTGTTGATAGGGCGTTTAGAGCTTTGAGACTTGGTTCCTTACCTAGGGTTAGGATTGTGAATATTGATGAGGCGTTGAATGGCATTGACATACCCATTGTGTTGTCAATGCATGCCAACTACAATGAGAGGAAGCTGATTGAGGTGAGTAGGGAGGCATTTAGTAAGGGGTTGAGGATTGGCTTGATACTTGGTAATGAGTACGATGATGTTAGCCTGAACCTGAGGGGCAGGGCGATGTATGAAATCAGGCTTGGGCCCATGACTGGTCATCCTATGAGGACTACTATTGCGTTGGCTTACGGCATTAGTGTTATATACACAACGTGGTTAATGAATCAATGATGCTCCCGGAGGTTAATGTAGGGCGTGGTAGGTTCAAGGCGCTTCCTAGTAAGTATGCGTTGTTATTTATGGCTTGGTACTCGAGAGGTTCATCAATAAGTCTATATAGATTGTTGTTGATAACTTACTTGGCATCATATATTGTTAGATATGTGTTCGAGCAACCGCCAATAAACAGTAAGTCCATACTAAGTGACTTGAGTGTTCTTGCTAGTGAGGGATTGATAGAGTTAAGAACAATAAACGGTAGGTTAATGGTCAAGGTCACTGATAAGGGTAGGCGATTAATAGGTGAGTTATACGGTATGAGCAACGAATACGTGCTATTTGGTGATTACTTAATAGTGAAGTTGAGGGACTTGTTTAATGAGTTAATAAGGTTGGTCAATGCCTATCAGGATATGGATGCTGCAGTGCTACTCTCAGTGGCGTTTAGAGAGTTGTCACTTAAGGAAGGTGGTATTGAGGGCGATGCCCTGAGGGATTTAGCCCTTGATTTGAGGAGGCCCTGCGAGAACGTGCTTGGTTAGCATAATGTTTTTAATACCCACTCATAACCTGGTCTTGATGGCGAGGGGACTTTATCACTATTTAGCTGAGGCGTGGGCTGGAGCCAGGAGTAGCTGGATTTGGGACGTGATCATGAAGCAGAGATTGATAGAGTGGCGTAGGGAACCATCTATTGTTAGAGTTGAGAAACCCACGAGGATTAACAAGGCTAGGCAGTATGGTTATAAGGCTAAGCAGGGCATAATAGTTGTTAGGGTCAGGCTTAGGAGGGGGCCGTTCAATAGGAGAAGGCCGAACAGCGGTAGGAGGCCTAAGAGGATGGGTGTTTATGGAATAACAACAAGTAAAAGCCTGCAGTTAATAGCTGAAGAGAGGGTTGCTAGGAAGTACCCTAACATGGAGGTTTTAGGTTCATACTGGGTCGGCGAGGATGGTACTTATGTATGGTATGAAGTAATACTTGTGGACCCGAACCACCCTGCCATAAAGAGCGACCCAGACTTTGCGTGGCTTGTTGGTAAGGAAGACAGGGAAGGCCGTAGGAGGAGAAGATTGAGAGAGAGGCAGAGGAGGTTGATTGAGAGATTAAGGAAGGCATCCCAGACAAAGAGTGAGAGTCAGGCACGGTAGGGTTTAACATACTTGCTATTCATCCTATGACTTTAAACTCAGTACAGCTTGAGGTTGAAACGATAATTCATGCCACTGAAGACTTGGATAAGATTGTTGATTCATTAATTAGACTGCTTACGGAAAACGCACCAATAATTGTAGAGGTTCTTTACGGGCATTACGGAAACCCCATATATAAGGTATACTCATTTATTAGTGATAAAGAGTTGGTGAGAAATGTGATTTCTGTTATATGTTCGTCATTTATAAATAAGGAGAGTTTATTATCAACAATCACGAATAGGATTGATGCGTCTGGGAATATTTTCATTAGGTTTGATAAGCAGGAGTTCGTTAAAGGTCGTTTAGTCATTGTTGATGGTGATGACGTTATTAGACTTAGGATCAGAGCTGTGGGAGTTGATACTATGCAGTTTATTAATGAGATCTGTAAATAGTTACTGACCAATGTTTGCGGAACTGCATCTAGCTTCTGTGGATAAATCGTTAATTAAATTGCTAAGTAGGCTTGGTTATGGACTAGTCGCAATTACAGTTGGTGGAAGTAACGATATCGTGGAATTACCTATATTTAGAAAATTAGTGATTACGCAGAATAGTACTTGGAAGATAAGCATGCACAAAAACTTCGACATAGTCTCCGTAATCCCTTGGAATAGGTTCGTTATTAATAAGTTCATTAATGACGAGAGGATCGACCTGATAACCATAAATGACGTTGATAAAAACGCATTACCGTCTAAACCGCAGGCCAGGGTTATGGCTAATGAAGGTAAGGCTCTGGAAATAGTTCTCAACCCCATAATTAGGCATGGTGAGCACGGCCTTGCATTTCTCAGGGACATTATTAATGAGTACTCTGTAATTGATGGCCTTAAAATCGTAGTCTCCCAGGGTATAAGTAAGGTATCTGATGTTAGGAATCCCAGGGATATCATTGAGTTAATGAGGGTTTTATCTAATGTTGATGCAAAGCCATTCCTAAGCGACTATCCGAGTGAAATATTAGTTGATGCAGTGTATAAGAGGGGTGTGTGTTTATGAGGTACGTAATAATCGATGTATACCCCAGGGACTCGATTAATAATGTAATCATTGAATTAAATAATTGGTTTAGGTTATTCGCCGGTAAGGATAGTATTGGTTCTGGGTTTAGGTTGATTAGGAGGTATGAGGATAAGGGTCGTTTAGTATTACAGGTTCCAAATAACTTAACTAGGTATTTAAGGGCTGCCATTGTGATGGTTGGTAGGGATGGTGATATTTCAGTAATTACTGTTAAGGTGACTGGTACAATGAGGAAGGCATTAGCTATTGCCTCATCAGTGCCATACGTATTTAATGAATTCATAAGCCAAGAGGGATTCAGCTCGTCGTGAGGTCATCACTTAATCTGTTTTGATACCCATCATCACCATAATTATGAATTAGTAATTGGTTTAAATGGTTTTGTCCTTGGATGGTCTTAGAGAATTACGGTAATTGTTTAGCCTGTGCTATTGAATAGTACCCCCTGTTGTAGTATATTAATGGTGCCTTGTTATTTAAGATTTGTGCGTCAACGATTTCACCTATAAATATTGTGTGGTCACCACCTGGGTATTTAGCTGTAACCTTACAGTCCAGGTAAGCTATTGAGCCCTCAATTATCGGCGCACCTGTCTTTGCGGCTCTTAATTTCAGTCCCTTAAATCTTTCCTCCCTGGGTGCTGTTGCGAATTTTATGGCTAAATCCTTCATATCGTCTGGCAGTATGTTTACTGCATATACATTGGACTTGTCTATGGCTTCATGACTCTGTAATCTCTTATCAATTGCTATGAGCACGAGTGGTGGGTTTAGGGATAGTGATGTGAAAGAGTTTACTGTTAATCCGTAATATTCATTATTATATACTGTCGTAACTATTGTAACGCCTGTTGGGTAATTACGCATTATTGCCTTAAGGGTCTCCCCCGAGATTTCCATTAAATTGTATCTGGAAATGATCTTTTAAAAGCCTATTCGCCAATTAAATCAACGTTTAACATATAACCAACACTTAACGAATACGCCAGGCCTTGCCTCAACAACCGGTGGTTCTTGCCTCTTACAAATGTCCATGGCGTACGGACACCTTGGGTGAAATCTACAACCGCTGGGTGGATTAACTAGGTTTGGTGGTTCTCCTGGCGCTACCTTTCTCTCTCTCAATCTATTGTTTGGGTCGGGGTCTGGTATTGCCTCGATGAGTGATTGAGCATAGGGATGCAGTGGATTTTTAACGACGTCTCTAAACGGGCCGTACTCGGCAAACTGACCTGCATACATTATTAATATGTAGTCACTGAAGTACTTTGCGGTGGATATATCGTGTGTTATGTACATAAAGGCCATCTTATGCCTTTGTTGTATATCCTTAAGTATGGTTAATATCTCAACCCTAATAGAGGCATCGAGCATGGAGACCGGCTCATCAGCAACTATGAAGTCAGGGTTTGTAATTATGGCTCTCGCAATAGCAACCCTCTGCCTCTGCCCACCGCTCAGCATGTGCGGGTACTTATTTATGAAGTCCTCAGGCGGCGTTAACTTAACCTCCTCAAGTGCCTCGTGTATCCTCTCCTCCCTTTCCTCTCTAGGTACTCCATGTATCATTAGTGGTTCCTCAAGTATGAAGTGTATGCTATGGAATGGATTAAGACTTGAGTATGGGTCTTGAAACACCATGCTTACTCTCCTCCTGAACCCAATGCTCTTGAGCTCATCCTCGTCCATACGGGTTATATCTTTACCATCAAAGTATATTTCGCCGGATATGGGTTTCAAAAGCCTGATAAGTGTCCTACCCAATGTTGTTTTGCCACTACCTGACTCACCAACAACAGCCAAGGTAACGCCTCTATCAATACTAAGGCTAATATCATCAACAGCCTTAACAAACCTAGGTTTAGCCAATAACCCGGGCTTTATTGTGTAGTAAGTCCTTAATCTATGCGCAATGACCAAACTATCCTTTCTAACCCACGGCGCATCTTCAAAGGTTTCAGGCATTCAGTAGGCTCCATTTATTTTCATCTTAAAAAGCTAACCTATATTTGCATTAATAGTTTATTGGTCCTTACATTACTTATATAACCAACAAGCCACTAAGTGCCTTCTTGAGGCATTACCCTTTAGCTCAATCATCGGTGGTTCCTTGGCATCACAAAGCCCTCTGAGGTAATCTCTATCCTTATAGAATGGGCATCTTGGGTGAAACCTACAGCCTGGCGGTGGATTTATTAGGCTTAGCACTTCTCCCGGTATGAAAGATAATGTCTTGTCGACCCTTAACGTCGGCACACTTGATATTAAACCCTGGGTGTAAGGATGGCTTGGGTTACCGTATATATCCTCAGCACCGCCTATCTCCACGAGCTTTCCTGCGTACATGATGGCTACCGAATCAGCAAGCTCGCTGGCCAGGGCTAAGTCGTGTGTTATGAATATATAGGACAACTTAAACTCCCACTTTAGTTTCTTGAGTAAGTTCATTATGTTTGCCTGAGTTATAACATCTAGGGCTGAGGTTGGTTCGTCAAGTATCACGATCTTGGGATGAGCCATTATAGACATTGCGATTATAACCCTCTGCTTCATGCCACCACTGAGCTGGTGTGGGTATCTATTCACGATATCTCTTGGTAGGCCTACGGCCTCTAGAGCATCCATAGCCATCTTGAGCGCCTCATCCCTACCAGTGCCCTGTAGTAGTAATGGTTCTATCATCTGATCACCAATTTTAATAACTGGGTTGAGCGCATTCATGGAAGCTTGTGGCACCATGGCGATTTTTCTCCACCTCACCTCTTTCCTAAACTCCTCCTCAGATATGTGAAGGATTTCCTTACCATCAAGGTAGACCTCGCCCTCAACAAGTGACACATTCCTCTCCCAAACCCTAACTAACAACTTGGCTAATGTTGACTTTCCACTACCTGACTCACCGACTATGGCTAATGTTTCTCCTTCGCCCAATTCGAAGGATACATCATCCACGGCCTTCACAACACCCTTTGTCGTCATGTAGTAGAGCTTAGCTCTCTTAACTTCGAGGAGCACCATGCGGATCACCCATATCTAAGTCTTGGATTTACTATGGGCTCCATTGCTATCGCAGTTATTATAAATACTACAGCCACAAAGGCTATCAAAAGACCTGGTGGTATTACCCACCACCAATATCCTGATGTTAATGCGCCGAACTCCTCGGCGTAATAAAGTATGTTACCCCACGTTGGGTATTCGGAGCCAGCAAGACCTAAGAAGTTTATAGCCGATAATGTAAGTATAGCTCCTGGTACATTAGTGACAAGTAGGTAGAGTACGTAAGGCACTATCTGAGGCAATACGTGATTCCTAAGTATCCATAACCTATTGGCACCGGCTATTATGGCTGACTCTATATATTGGGCAGTCTTTATCTGCATTACCATTACCCTTACAATCCTTGCTGAAGCGCCCCAACTCACTAGGGCTAGGAAGATGACGGCATCCCAAATGTTCCAACCGAACAGTACCGAGAATACTATCAGTAATGGGAACGCGGGAAGTAATATCACGAAGTCAGTCACCCTGGTAAGTATTTCATCTGTAAATCCACCAAAGAATGCTGAGACTACACCCACCATTATAGAAATCACAACTACTATTAATGCAGAGAGCAACCCTACGGCCAAATCCACCGGAAAACCTGCTAATAAACCTAGCCAGAGATCGCGTCCCTCAAAGTCTGCTCCCATGAGGCCGTAGACATCCCCCTGAAGTATAAACCTTAATTGATTACTGGTTATAGGATTAGAATTGTTCGTAAGAAAAGCATAAATTGTTATACTGAATTTATACGTACCAAACAATGGACTCAGTTTATGCTCAGTAACGTTATAAAATATGTAGGGTGTTGCAGAAGCACCTATAGGCACTAAATCACCTGCTTGGTAATTCTCTTGATAAAACTGTATTAATTGGCCAATAGCCTGTGTCGTTGTTCCTATGGACGTAACCTTACTTGTTAATGGTAAAGGCCCTATGGTTATTTCCTTACCGTCCGGTCTAGTAATGGTTATTGTTATCACGGGCGGCTGATTTCCATAAACTATTGGGTTATCTAGGGCTACGTAGAGCTCTCTCCATGGCTCTTTATAATTATAATTAACGGTGAATGACACGTCTACGTACTCAATATTATTACTATAGCTGGTACTAAATGCGTAATTACGATTATCAATTATTAATTGAGGTGCATATGCATTGCCAAGGAATGAGTTGATCCAGCTTGGAGGCGCGTATGGGGGATTCAGCCTCCAATAATTTGGATTATTCCACATATCACTGAAATTTGGTGGTAATACTATGAGGGCGTATAATGATACTACAACCATTATTATGAAGAATGTCAGTGCCACCTTACCCACACCCGATGATAAAAATTCCCTAGATATCTCATGAGGTGTCATTCCTAGTATTCGAAATTCTCTCCTCCTCGCCATAAATCATCACCTCTCCCTAAGTCTCGGATCAAGAATTATATAGAGTATCTCCATTATGAATATGATTACTATGTATAGCAATGTTGACGCATACGTTAAGGCAACTACAATAGGCATATCGGGCGTTGGTGATTGAACAATTGCTATGTTATAAACATAACCTAACCCCCACCATCTAAATACAATCTCTGTTATTAAGAAGCCTCCAAATATTATGAATGGTAATGTAATGAAGATGCTGGTTAGTATTGTGGGTGCTGCAGGTCTAAGAATGTACCTATTAACAACGTAACCTTCAGGTAATCCCTTAATCTTAGCGAAGGTTACGAAGTCCTCCTGCGATATGTTAAGTACGACAGTTCTGGCGAAGTAGGCCCAACCACCGACATTTATTATCAATACTGTGGCCAATGGAAGAGTTAAATGCCATAGTAAGTCAAGAACAGCTTTATAATTAAGAAATACCTTAAATGGATTAACCAGCCATACCGAGTAATACTGAGGACTCAAGATACCACCTGCGGGGAATTGTATTGGCGATCTTATCATGCCTAAGTAGAATGAGAAAACTAATAACATAACTATACCAAGCCACCATTGAGGTATTCCATTTGATATAGCGGCATAATACATAACGCCCCTATCGAGTTTAGATCCGTACCTAAGCGCTGACCTAAGCCCTATCTCAATACCAATTAACGCACTTAATAAAATGCCAAAAGTGTCGAGTAATATCGTGCCCGGAAACGCCGACATTATTATATCAACAACCTTACCACTTGCAACACCATATTCCTGGGGAAAATAAGAGTACCCCCAGTTAAATACAAGCATGTTATACATGACGTAAAACGTCCTTATCATCGGTGGTTGATTAAGCCCATAGGCCTCTCTGAGCTGATTAACTATGGCATTATATACGGCTTGCACCTGTGTAGAATTAAAATGGCCAGACCTAACTAAGTTTATGGTTATAGCCCTAGCCTCCTGTTGTATTTGCTGCTCCAATATTTTAGATGCTGGGCCCGATAAGGCATAAGACACCATAAACAACACAATTAATAATAATATTACCAGATTAACCATCCTTAATGATAAAGTCCTTAATAACGACATCGAAAAATGTAAACGAGTGATATTTAAAAATTTATCTCTCTTTAGGTCTCTATAACTCCCTTACCTCCTCCTTCTAACGAGTAGCCATACGGCTATTGCTATCACGATTATGACTATTATCACCACCACGGCTATGAGTAACGGGCTTATCGCCGCTGTGGGCTTTGGTGTTGGCGTCGGTGTTGGGGTTGGTGTGGGCTTCGGTGGTGGTGATACTGTTAAATACGTTGAGTACTGAGCCGGTACTGTTACTACATTAGTGTATGCGAATATCAATAACTGATACGTGCCGGGCGCTAACGTTGCCGTTAATGACTGCGGTAACGTTAATGTTAGTGTTCCAGGGGTTGTGGAGTTTATAAATGTGCTATATACGACCTTGCCCTGTGGGCTCATTAGGTATACGTAGGCCTGTGGATAACCAACTCCCTGTACTGATATTGTTATTGTGGCGGTTGTATTGGCTTGTATGCTTGTGGGCGTGACGGACGTAACCGTGGGCGCCAAATTGGCTGGTACGGTGGTTACTCCCTGGCTTGCATAGATCTTATTGAACCAATATGTGTAGTTGAATGGATAACCACTCCATAATACTAGTGTGGCGGATTGCGGTGCCGTGGTAATGAGTGTCTTTAGTATGTAGGGGCCGTTACTTATAAATAGATGACCATATGTATTATAGAAGTTGAGTGCGTTCTTGTAGTCGCTTATTGCCGTGGCCTTATCAATGAAGTTATAACCATTAACCACAGCCCAGGAGCCATTATCCCATATGTAGCCAGATTGAGCCCAGCTACTCAGTATACCTGCAAGCATCTCAGCATGATCATGCGCTGTTAAATCAAGTTGAGGCACTTTAAGGGACTGAGACTCACCGCTTGTGAATGCACCCTTACCTTCTTTATAGGCTTCCATCATTACTGCATAGATGTACCACGGCACTAACATGCTTGTTTCGCCAGGTGCGAAGTAACCAGCGACTATGTTAGGATCTGGGAACCAGTAATTACTGTATATAACTACTGTACCGTTGGGGAAGAATTGCATGCCTACTATCGAAGATACGGTGGGCTGTACAATGCCCTGTAAATCAGATATTTGTGAAGACCATGCGCCTAGGTCAGGCGCGCCCTGGGCTAAATCAAAGAGTAGGTAGTACCAGAAGACCACGTCTGCCATGGTTATCGGACTTCCATCCTGCCACTTCGTACCTAGCCATGTACCGTTGAAGTATAAATAAACGATATCCCTGGCCATCTTGCCGGGACCGACTGGGACCCACTTACCAAGCGTTGCGTTCCAAACAACGGCATCAGGAGGAACAGGGAATTGAGGAGCACTACTCTGTAGGTTAATTACGACTTTCCAAGCGCCTCTGAATGGCATCGGATCGCCAGTGAATGGGCTATAGGCGGCGAATGGATCGTACAACCACTCAGTAAATACATCGGCACTATAAGAATCTATAGATAGTATCCAGCCAATTGGGTTCCACGGATACTGCGTAACATGGAGCATACCGACATTAAGCACGCTCGGATGTGATGATACGTAGGCGAACTTAACGCCTACCGGGTTAAAGGACTCTAGCCCAAGCACTGATGGCAAGTAGTTGCTGAACCCCTTAATCACGGGGTAACCTGCGGCCCTCGAAACAAGCCATACCCTCACGGCCTGCTGGAAACAATCCTCTAGTGCTATTGTTGAGTATTCCTTAAATTGATCAAGTGATGTGAAGTTGCCATTTGAGATCCATGTGGTTAGCTTATCGATTGTAGTGTTCGTGTACTGCCAGAAACCTGCCTCACCCCACCCCGGCATATTGCCATACCATGAAGCACAGAATGAAGCGCCGCCACCAGTATCCCAGGGCATTGGGCTTATTGACCAAGCCTCAGTGTATATCTGCCACTGCATGTCTGCGGGGTTTGAGCCATAGACCACGCTTAATGCTTGACGTAGGGTTCCGTATATTGGCTTGACGGTGAAGCCCAGGTTCTGAAGCTCTGCCATGAATATCTGACCCATTTGGTATCGGTATGGGTCATCCTGCCTTATGAAGAATATTATGGTAACGGGCTGTGGTGTTGTGCTGTTAGGCGGTATGTAATACCACTTGTGGCTTATATATAGTATCCTGCCGTGCCATACTGGGTCTGTCTTATTTAAGTAAACAAAGAAGTTGTAGAGTGACTGATTGACGTAGACTGGGTCGTAATGGATGTTAAAGCTCGCTACGTAATTCTCTATGAGCAGTTGACTGTAAAGTGCAAAGGAGCTTGGCCAGCTATACATGGGTATTGCATATCCAAAGAATACCTGGGTTACGTATCTATCCCTATCAACTAGGTAATTCATTAGGAATCTAACCTGCCAATAGGCGAATGGGTTGAAAGTGGTGTTGCTTGGGTATGGATTGAATAAGAGGTCATATGCCGATATTAGGCCTGGGCTTACGAACGTCACATTAGGATTCTGAAGGAGCTGCTGAAGCACGTTGACTGGGATCGCCCAAGGATTAAGGAATACATCGATCTTTCCAGATGCGAAATACTGAGCTATTTGGTCTCTGGGTACTTCGTATATGTTTACGGTCTGGGGCATCGGTGCCGCTTGTTGTGCATTAAGGACTAGTACTAGTGAGAGTATTAGTAGGGTCATTAATACGAGTATTACCTGTACTATTTTCCTAGATTCCTTCGTCATAGTGGACCTATTTTATTAACTTTTATTTAAGCTTTTCCTAGTATATTCTTTATTGATTTAAGATAGCCGATGAATAATAGCGCTATTGTGAATACAAACATTATTATTAATAATAATGTAAGTAAATAATTTATTAATGGTCTCCTAATACCCGTTAGAATTACCGAACCATTACCCTCCACGTACAGCTTACTAACTAGCATGAAATTCATGGTTCTGTTCTCATTGGGTCCCAAATTAATGGTGTAGTATTGGGGTACGGTAACGTTGGTCTCTGGTACTCTTTCAATAACTGTTACATTAAATGAGGCCCTTTTACAATTAGTGTTATACAGTAGGAGGGTTAGATAATCATTTGGATTTGTGTTTACGATAAGTGTACCGTTTATAGAGCCACTATAATACAAATGAGACACGTATGGGTGCGTTATTAAGTATATCGCAAGTAATATCGTCATTAGGCCCAATACGTATCCTGTTATGACTACTTTATTAAACAATATATGCATTTATGATATAGTTATGAGGTTGCTGTTAATAAATTTATTTACTTATTTTCATAACCTGCACAGTTACCATTGCTTAAACCTTTAACTTAACTCTCCTCCAGTACCTCCTGGCTGGGTTTGTTAAAACTTTCCTATTGGTTTTTGCTGTTACCCATATCGGTGGGGCCCTATTTGATTTATTGGCTGCGGCAAGTCTCAACTTCCTTGCCAATGGTTTATTCCTAGCCATGCCCGCTCACCTGTACCTTATCCTGAACTCCCTATGGGTCTGTTTATAAATTGTTTCCAGTATCTTCTTGAGGTCTTCATCCGTAATGGGCACTTTGACTCTGCCGGATTGGGCTAATGTTATTAATTGTTGTTCAAGAGCCTCGACAAGTTCGGGCTTAACAACCCTAAGATTATCAAGCCTCTCCCTGGCCTCAGGCGTTAGTATCACCCTGAGCACGGCTCTCCTCTGGGCAGCTAATTCCTGTCTTTTCCTTTCCTCCTCCATTTGTTTCTGAAGATCCTGAAGCTTCTTCTGCCTAATGGCTTCAAGTTCATCCTCACTCATTTCTTGATCACTACCTTCCTCCTCTCCGTAATTCTCGTCAATAGACATGGCATAACAAAGGCAGTAAACCTATTTATTAACCTTAAACCTTGGGGATCTTAACCGTGAACAAACCTACTCAGCGGTAGTCTTTGGCGTTAAGTATTTAGTGAGCTCAGGTCTTTGCTTAACTAACTCTTTAAGTGTATTTAGGGCTATCTTATCTAATAATGACTTGCCCTGGGGTGTTATCACCCTACCTGCCTTGGTCTTGGTTATGAGACCAGCAGTCTCAAGTTGATGAAGTATATTCCTTATTACCGCGCCACCAGCCTTCCTAGTCCTCTCGCTCCTAACGGCACTACCAGCCTTAGCCCTATAGCTAAATGCCATCCTAAGGCTGCCAATACCCACAGGTCCGTTTAGATAGATCCTCCTTAAAATAGCGGCAGTCCTTATGTACCACCAATCATCCTGCATTGGAGGTCTATCCTTATTCGGGCCTGTCTTAACGAATAACGCCCAGTCCGGCGGCTTAACCTGAGGCACATTCTCCTTAAGGTACTTAGCCAATTCCCTAATTAGTAATTCTGCGGGTACGTCCTTAACACTAACCAAGGCCGATCAAGAATGCGGGATAGCTAGGGTTAATAAGTATTTACTAAACGTGGTATTCACAGTCACGTATAGCAATGAACTTAATACCAGTTAAGTATATAGCATAGATTCTTTTTACTTGGTTATATGACGTTCTCCATTGTGGCAACTGATGGGATTGATGTTGGCATTGCCGTGGCATCTAAATTCATAGCAGTGGGTGCAATAGTACCACAGGCCCAGGCTAAAGTTGGTGCAGTTGCATCACAGTGTTATGCAAACCCTAGGTTGGGTTCATTAATACTTAAGTTACTTGAGTCGGGCCTTAATACCAATGATGCATTAAGTAAGGCGCTAAATGAGGATTCTGATAAGGAGGAGAGACAGGTTGGTGTTGTTTCTATACGTGGTGATGCAATCGCATATACAGGCTCTAAGTGTTCTGAATATGCAGGACATATCGTGGGTAGTGGTTATGCAGTTCAGGGCAATATATTGACTGGTCCTGATGTTCTTGAGAGAATGGCTAGGGCCTTCGAGACGAAGCGAGGTGAGTTAGTGGATAAATTGCTTGATGCTCTATCAGCAGGTGATGCAGCTGGTGGTGATAGGAGAGGTAGGCAGTCAGCCGCTATTCTGGTGCTCAGGCCGAGTGGTGGTTACCTAGGCCTTACCGATACTTACGTTGATCTTAGGGTAGATGACCACCCAGACCCTGTTGCTGAGTTACGTAGGTTATTCAGCATTTGGGAATTGACGTTGTTGAATAGGGAGGATCCCAATGATGTGATCCTAAAGTCCAGTGTTGCATCAACAGTTCAGAGGATACTTAAGGGGCTTGGTTTTTATAATGGTGATGTTCATGGCAATTGGGATGAGGCAACCGAGGAGGCCTTCAAGGCGTGGGCTGGCCTCGAGAATTTCGAGAACAAGATTAGGAATGATGATAAGATCTGGGGATCGGTTTATCGCTACTTAATTAATGAGGCTAGGCGTAGGGGTTTGTTGATTAATGATTAGAAGGATTAATAAATAGGTTGTTTTGTGGGTTTGAGCAATGGCCATTAAATTCTGCCCGAGATGTAAGAGTGTAATGGTTCTAACAAAGGAGGGTGGTAAAGCTGTTTGGAAGTGCCCTAAGTGTGGTTATGAGGAGGAGGTTAGTGTTAGTAGTGCGAAGCTTGTTGAGAAGACGACATTAACCAGGAAGGATGATAAACCAATAGTACTAACCAAGTCTGGTGAGGAGGCTCTGCCTAAGGTTAAGAAGACATGTCCTAAGTGTGGTTATGAGGAGGCGTACTTCTGGGTTCAGCAGACGAGAGCTGCTGATGAACCACCAACCAGGTTTTATAAATGTGCTAGGTGTGGGTACGTTTGGCGTGAATATGAGTAGGCTTAAGCGTCGCTAAATAATACTGTTTTTGCTGAAGATGTAGAGTTTATATTTAAGTGGCGACTAAGTAGTAATTGATGTCTGAGGTTAAGATAACATATCCAGATGCCAGGGAATTCTCGCAAATAATAGATGCAGTATCGGCACTAATTGAGGAGGCAAGCTTTACGTTAGCGAGCGACGGGCTTAAGTTAAGGGCTTTAGACCCATCGAGGACTGCAATGATTGATTTATTAATACCCAGGGAGGCCTTTGAGGAGTTTCCTGAAAGCCTTAATGAAGAGGTTAAAATTGGCATTAATTTTGATGATTTCAAAAAGCTACTTAGGAGAATTAGGAAAGGCGATAAATTGAGTATTGAGACGAGCGAGGGCAAGCTCAAGGTTAGGCTTGTTGGTAAGGCATCTAGGACAATGACGCTCCCACTTATTGATATTGGTGCCGAGGAGTTACCAACACCAAAGGTAGTATACACAGTACTGGCTAAGGTGTCTAGTGATGCATTGAATGAGGCACTTAAGGATGCTGATGTAATTGCTGATGCCGTTAAGTTTGATGCTAAGGATGATGGTCTTTATGTATCGGCAAGTAGTGATAAGGGTGATGTTGAGGTTAAGTTTGAGAGAGAGGGCGAGGTAATGTTTGAGTATGACCTCAAGGAGCCATCAACAGCCAAGTATAGCCTTGACTACTTGGTTGATACAATATCAAAGGCCTATAGGATAAGTGATATAGTCACGGTAGAATTCGCAACGCAAAAACCCATTGCGCTAACATTCGAGATTCCCATGGGTGGTAAGTTAACGTACTACATAGCACCAATGATTGAGTAATACCAAGTATTATAATTAATTAAGTGGTAAAAATAATTTTTAATGCAGATTAGTACTCGGCATGTGATATGCCCAGTTTTATTGATTTAGTAAAGGTATTATTTAGGAATTATTATCGAGGTATTGACCTATCGGAAACCAGTGACCTAGAGA
This sequence comes from Vulcanisaeta sp., assembly GCF_049966235.1. Taxonomy (NCBI): domain Archaea; kingdom Thermoproteati; phylum Thermoproteota; class Thermoprotei; order Thermoproteales; family Thermoproteaceae; genus Vulcanisaeta; species Vulcanisaeta sp. The sequence goes on along the minus strand of NZ_JBMFVA010000001.1, from coordinate 7,685 downwards.
AGAGGGAGTTCGGTTTTCAATTCTTCGATAAGGAGGGAATGATTAGGCATGCTAGTTTTAGAAATAGCGACGAGCTAAGGCATTACTTAATAAGTAATGTGCCATCCCACGTCTACTACTCATCAGCGCTCTACAATGACCCAGCAAACCCCGATATGGACGCTAAGGGTTGGCTAGGTGCTGACTTGATTTTTGACATTGATGGTGATCACTTACCAACACCCAACTGTCAAGGTGCTGAATTAATGACGCTTGAGTGCTTAAATGATGCCACGGATGAAGTTAGTAAGCTCATTGATTCCCTCATTGAGGACTTCGGCTTCTCTGATTCATCAATTAAGATATTCTTTAGTGGTCATAGGGGTTATCATGTACATATTGAATTACCTGAGATTAGGGGATTAATGGATGATGAGAGGAGGGAGATCATAGATTACCTGCTTCTCCGTGGTTTTGACATAGAACGCCTAATCAGGGGTAATGCTGTTCTCATAGATGCTAGGTTAAGGGGTATTGGTGGTAGGTTGGCGTCCCTAATCCATGAATTGGATCCTGAATTACTTAATAACCTTGGTAGTAAGAAGAGATTGAGTAAGTCCTTAATTCGGAAACTAAATACACTTAATTCCGTAATTAGTGAGAGACTTTCCATACACATAGATGAGGTGGTGACCATGGACATACATAGATTAATTAGGATGCCTAATTCATTGCATGGTAAGACAGGGCTTAGAGTCGTTAAGGTAGGTCCAAGTGATCTAGAGAGGGGTGCTGATTTTATTATTGATAAGGCAATACAATTTAGAAGGGGTATATTAACGCTTAGGCTCATTAAGAAGGTACCAGTTAGGAGGGTTTTGGGTGAGGATGTCGTGGGTGATGAGGGCAGTATTATTAAAGTGCCCACATATGTCGGTATATATCTAGTAATTAGTGGTTGGGGTGAGTTAGTTGATTAGTGATGTGCTTAGAAGGTTGATAGACTTCACGAAACTAGAGATAGGTACTGAGGAGATTCAGAGACCACCGTTTGAGTCCTATGCCCAGTTAGTGCAGGAATTGAATAATAGGTTGTTAATGAGTGGTAATGTACTTGATAAGGAATTGATTGAATCCACAAGAACAATGGTTAGAGAAACCATTGCAGCACTTATTAGAAAGAGGATTGAGAAAATAATGAGGTACTATGAGACTAATAAGGAGATACCGCAAGACGCATTGTTTATGGAGGAGAGAAGGTTTCTCATGCCATTACTCGAGCTAAGAATTACTGAGGCACCAAAGAGCGAGGCCCAGGGATTAGCAATAATATCCTTTAAGAAGGGATTTCCCGTGCTCTATAGTGTTCGTTTAGTGACTATTGGACCATTTTCGCAATTTGACATCGCAGCAATACCGAGAAGTGATGCCGAGGAGTTACTACGTAGGAGTGTAATTGATATTGTGCGTTAAAAACAACGGAGGTAAAAAAATAAAAGGGGGTTTTCCCCGAGCTTCTCGTGAAGTTTCCTAAGGTTGTGAGAGCCTACTGCCCAAGGTGTAATGCATATACGGACCACACAGTTACGATATATAGCCATGGGAAGAGGAGGAACCTATCCGAGGGGCAGAGAAGATACTTAAGAAAGCTTAAGGGTTATGGTTCAAGCAGGAAGCCAAAGCAGAAGAGATTTGCTAAGACTACAAAGAAGATCGTCGTTAAGCTTCAATGTAGGCAGTGCGGTTATGTATTATTAAGACCAATTGGTAGGTTAAAGAAGCTTGAGATAGTTGAAACAAAGTGAGGTGGTGATTATGCCCAGTAATTGGCGTTCAGTCCTTGTTCCAAGGCCGAGATCAAGGTTCCTAAGGGTTAGGTGTAATAATTGTGGTAATGAGCAGGTGGTCTTCGATAGACCAGCCATGGCCGTTAGGTGCCTGGTCTGTGGCAATGTCCTGATAGAACCAACCGGTAGTAAGGGTAAGATTGTTGGCGCAACAGTAGTTGCGACGTACGAGTAAAATAACGAAAAAGGTATAAATGCACCCCATCCTATCATAGTCGATGAGTAAGAGGGAGGAGAAGTTAGACGATATTAAGAAGAGTGTTTTCTCGGTCAGGATTGCTAGGAAGGAATTACCCGAAATAGGTGAATTGGTTATTGGCACGGTATATAGAATACTGGAGCATGGCGCTTATGTCCTTCTTGATGAGTATGGAGGTTTAGAGGCCTATGCGCCAATAAATGAGATAGTTCAATCATGGTTTCACGATATTAAGGACTACCTAAGGCCGGGTCAGAAGACTGTTTTTAGAGTTATCAGGGTTGATGCACGTAGGAGGCTCATAGATATCTCGCTTAGGAGAGTCAAGGAAGAGGAGAAGAAGGAGAAACTAGCTAGGTGGAAGAGGACAATTAGGGGCGTTAAGCTTCTTGAGCTTGTTGCCAAGAGATTAAACATTACGCTTGATAGAGCTTTACAGGATTTTGGTTGGAAGCTCGAGGACTACTATGGAGACTTCCTATCAATTTTTGAGAATGTGGTAAAGTATGGACCTGCGGACCTCAGGAAACTAGGACTTAGCGATAATGTTATTAACACCATTATGGAGGTTGCTAAGGAGAGGATCGAGGTAGAACCTGTGGAGATTTCAGGTATTATTAGGATGATAAACATTAAACCTGATGGTGTTAAGCATATCAGGGATGTGCTGCTTAAGGCCATGGAGTTGGCTAGGAAGGAGGGCGCTGAGAGTGTTAAGATATATACAATTGGTCCTCCCAGGTATAGGATAGACATTATGGGCAGGGATCCGAAGAAATTGGAACAAGTTCTGAAGGATGTAGTTAATCTAGTCACCACAGAGATCAAGAGGAGGGGTGGGGAGGCAAGTTTCACCAGGATAGGCGAGTAATTATGGATTCAATACTAAGGAGGTGCAGGAACTGCGGTAGGTATACAATGAGGAAGGACAAGTGTCCATACTGTGGTGGTGATCTTGAAATTCCGCATCCACCTAAATTCTCGCCTGAGGATAAGTACGGTAGGTACAGATTATTAATGAAGATAATGAGTGGTAAAATAAAGCTTGATAAAAGCGTTATATCGGCGGTTTTGGGGTTAACCTCAACCGATTCTAAGGCCCAGTGAAATTATTGATTAATAAGTGTTTGATTACGTGCTAATGCATTGAGGAGACTGTAATTGACCTTGTATATTATTACCCAACCATATGGTCTAGAGACATACACTAATTGGGCCCAGGGTGGTGGATAGAATAGGAGAGGCCAGGGTGTTGTAGGGCCATTATAACCAGGTATGCCTATGTAGGCTAATTTAGCTGATGTGAGGCTTGCCCCTGGCATTATTGTTGGTACACCCTCAAATATCCAATAAGCCGGAATATTATTCACAGTGCATGTTGACCACACAGCATATGACGCACTAACAACCTCTGAGTTAAACATTAGGCTGTAGAGTGTGACGTTATAAGCCGCATAGAAGGTGTTGTTGGCATATGGTACGTAAATGGTCGAGGAGCCCACCTGGGCAGGATAAATAAATGTATTTAGTATGTAATTATTGGTATAGCCGGCTATCCTTGCCATCCAATAGCTCTTTGCAAAATCACCACCCGCTGGATACTCAGGTATGAGAATGCATATTGATCCTAAGCCATAATTTGTCATATTTACAGGTCCATATATATAATATGGCTCAAAAATCAGTATATACTGTGGATCATGAAGCTCATTCAGTTTTTCCAAAACACCCGTGTAATTATAGGGGTTCGACATGAAGAAATTACCTATCAACGCTATCTGTGTACCATTTACTGTTGAATTATCAGCTAGGCTAGTCCTATTACCTATAACGGCGATCCAATAGCCGTAATCCCACCATGAGAGCACAGTAGCATTTGGCGGTGTATTGTAAGACAACCACTGAAGCGCATCAAGCCAGTCAGGCGTTGGTATTGGTGGCGTTACAGTACTAACTATTTGCTGCGGCATTATGGACATTGACAGTGCAGGTTGAATATTAACAATGAGAGCGATTGCCAATATAATACCGAGAAGGGCTGCTAAGGAAAGCCCAATAACTATGCGCCTATTTAGTGCTAACTCAGTGAGTTTTACAAAGCCATATGCTGCAGCCGGCACCCAAAATAGGCCGAGCAGCATGAATAGCCAAACCTCTGACGATGCGAAGTAGGCTGCGACCAGTGATCCAAGACTAATTAGTATTACTGGGAGTGATAGTGACATTATGGAGAGGATCATTGTGTATATCATAAACGGTATTGTTATTGATATATTGTACATGCTCTGTTGGAGAGTTGATGGGGAGTGCTCAGCAACGCTCTGTACAATTGCGCTCCTGGCAAATGGCGCTAATGCACCAAGGAACTTACCACCTATCGATGTGAAGCTTAGTCCTATTACGGCGACCACGAGCACTACAATAGCCATGAGGAAGTACCTAATTATAGGGACCATAATCCTTGGGTACCTTGGGTATAGCTTAATTAGGGCATAAGCGATTATTGAGAATAATAAAGCGACATTGGCGACGCCACCCATTCCAGATATCAATGTGTGGAAGCCATATCTAGGGGTTATTGCTACAAAGGCCGAGAACCCAAGGTCAGTGAGTACGTAGGTTATCACAAGCTTATCAATGGTGAATGGTAGGTTTTGTCTCCTAGCTATCCTAATGAGCAGGTAAAGTAGTATTACTATTGTGAATAAGCCGTAGAAATTCCATAGGAATACGTAGGAACCCCACACCCAAGTCGTTATTCCATTAAATATTGCCGAAAGCACCGCAAAAAGTATCCAGTAATTATCCTTCCTAATCAGGGACTCGATATAGAAGGCAATGCCTAGTGTCGCTATAAATTGAAATAATGGTTCAGCCGCGAACCAACCAGCCGTACCCCTCTGAAGAAGCATTGTTGAAAATACAGACCATAGAGCCGCTAATAGTCCTACATACTTACCGCCAAGTCTGTAGCCAAGGTAAAACATTGCTGGGACCACTGCGGCGTTTGCAATTGCTGGAAGCAAAACTACCGATTGTACTAGATCAAAACCCAAGTGCGACAGTACCTTGTATGCAAGTACCCCAAACCATGAAACACCTGGCGATAGTACTACCGTCCAGTTAACACCCCATGGATACCAGAAATGTGTGAATAGTGCACCATAACCCTTATGAAGCCACCAAAGAAGTCCCTTGATGGTTCCATACTTAAGCATTTGTTCGGTCATGAAGAGCCTTATGTATGGGTCAAACTCATTTATGTACCAACCATAAAGCAACACAGGGTAAAGTCTCAGGTAATATGCAAGTAGTGTGAATGAGACCACGGCTGAAAGCATCGCAACCCACTGCGTAACCCTCACATCAAGTGGCACAGTAGGTACTACCTGCGTAATAGACTCCATTTTAGCCTTACTCACGGCCTTTGCCTTACTCATTACGACTTGATTAAATAATCAATTTAAAAGCATTTTTCACAGACCGAGCACGAAAAATAAATTAGCAAGGCATAATAAAATACCACTGTGGTTTGTCTCGAAGTAAGTAGTTACACCTCGAGGGCTGTAATATGCAATAGGGGTGCGTACTTACTCGAGTGGTCGGTCTCAGGCAAGGATATAATACTACCTGGTGATCCTGATAGACCAACGTGGAGCGGCATGGCAATAATGATACCCTTCGCGAACAGGATCAAGAATGGAGAATACGAATTTGAAGGCATAAAGTACTCGCTACCTAGGAATAAGGAGGGCCATGCAATTCATGGTCTCATCTTAAACGAGGAATGGAGCATAACATACATCGGTGAGAACAGTGTCTCGCTCGAACATGTTCTTAAACACCCTGATTATCCAACGGAATTAACATCAATAATCAAATACACACTAGTTGAAGGAGAACTCGATGTTGAGTTTATCATTAAAAATACAGGACTCAGGAGCGCACCATTAGTTGTTGGTGCTCATCCATACTTTATAGTCAGTAATGACTGGATGATAAATACTCAGGGAGAGATATTAATGTGTGAGACAGTTAATAAGATACCAACCGGCAAATTAATACCTGTTGATCTAAATAACACAGAAAGAAGGGAATTTGATGATTGCTTCTTGGTTAATGGCGACATAACCCTAGAGTCCCACTACTCAACAATTAAGATCATAAGGCATGGTATGCCCTACATACAATTATTCACGGGAGTGCCTAATGCCATAGCCATAGAGCCGATGAGCGGAGCACCAGACGCGTACCATAATGGCATGGGACTAACTATAATAAAGCCAGGGGAGGAAAAGAACTTTAGGTTCACGATAAAGGTACTAAGGGCTTAGACGAGAAAAGCTAAAAAACCAAGTAAACTAATCATAAATTGGCCCCGTAGCTCAGCATGGATAGAGCGGCGGCCTTCTATCGTAGGCGGGAGTGAGCCGTAGGTCGTGGGTTCAAATCCCACCGGGGCCGCTATCTGTCGTGCTTTCCTTTCTTGGTTTGATTAAAGAGAAAAAGGAAGAGATGTTTTGCCAGCCCGTGGGTTTGGGTGGTTAGGTATCATCGAGGCATTTGAGGTTTTGCATTGCCTTGGCTATCCTTTCCCTCCTCTCGTTCTTTTCGTCTTCAAGCCACTCGCCCAGCTTCTTGCAGACTGGCTCCCTCAATGGGCTGTCGCGAACTCTTGCATGGGCTATTGAGACCACGTGGTCTTCACCATCGACGTATATTGATGGGTTGTAGCCGGCCCTCCTCAACTCCTCGACTAACCCCAAAGCCTCATTCTCGTCCTTCCTCTTTGCCCTAAGCTCAACCTTGCAATGGCTGTCTATGTGGATGTTCATGCTTACGCTTGTTCCAGGAATAACAATCGATGATGACCCGAGCTCCTTCATCTCCATTGATGCCAACTCAATTATCCGACTAAGCTTCTCGCCACCTGGCATGCTTGCGCCAAGCTCAATCAACTCCCTAATGTCTGGCACCGAGAGCCAATCCCTAGCCAACCCAACAGCCTTGCTTGACTTGAGCATAACCTCGACCTTGTACTCCCTTAGACGTATCGTGAAGCCCAATTCATTAACCAACCTCTCAATAATTCCAAGCCACAACTCGAACTTGACCAGACCTATCGTGAGTCTTATACGCCCCTCATCAACACCCACATCGCCATCACCCCAAACAGCCGGAGCCATGAATGCCTTAAGTCTCTCAACACCAAGCTTTTTGACCTCCTCTGCGACCTCTCTTCGGCTTAGCCCTATGATCCTTAGCAATCAAGATCCATATGACCGAGATATCCTCCTCATTAATGCCTATACCGCCTATATGCATGTAAACCACTCCAGGGTAAGTAAGTGCCCACAGGACTGCTTGCCAAGGTTGTGCGGTGTTCATTGCTGGGTGGTCATTTATAACGCCTCCATCCGTCATCTCCCAACCACGTTGGATAGCCCTGAGGGCTTCCTTGTCGCTGAATGTGTTGATCACCTTAACGTCATCTCCCTCAAGTTCGGATAGCGATAGGTTTATCGTGATGCTCCCGCCTTTGGCGACCTTATTCACCTCAATAGCCACGTCCCTGTTGTATAGGTGTACCATGAGTGACTTCTCGCTGTTGTTTTTGCCAGTCACTACTATGTCAATGGCATTTTTCTCGAGTAAATCCA